>DASRRF010000466.1:0-1768 GCA_035695905.1 Micromonosporaceae bacterium
GTGCGCAACTGGGCGGCAATCGTCCGGGACCACCCGGCAATGCGTTCAGGGTTGCGGAAATCGCCAGCCCGGCCGTTGCGCACCATGGCCCGGGCGAGAAAACCGCTGGCCTGTTCGGTCAGCCGCCCGCCGAAGGTCACGTGCTCGCGAGCGCCGAGCCGGCCGGCGGCGACCGCGGCCTGCGGCACCGGCGCAATCTGGTTGTCCTCCGCCGAGGTGTCCAGCGGACCGCTGCTGAACAGCCACACGGGGCGGCCGCTCAACGTCCTGGCATGGCGGCGGGCGAACTGGCGCGCATCGCGGTGCCACCGGCGGTTGTAGATGGCGCCACCGAGTACGACGGCGTCGTATCCGCTGACGTCGCGTACCTGGTCGGCCGGGCGCACGTCAACCCGGAGACCCTCCGCCTGCAAGGTGGCGCCGATGATGTCGGCGATACCCGCGGTGGAACCGTTCTCCGTTCCGTAGGCGACCAGAACATAGGACGCATTCATCTGCTGTCCTTCCCCTGTCGTGTCAGCTGAGCTCAACCGTGACGGCGGGTGGTTGGGTCAGGCTGTTGTGCACGGTGCAGTGCGCGGCCACCGCCAGCAGAGCCGGCCGGCGTTCGGCTGGCAGCTCGGCCGGCACCCGCAGGTGGACCTGTACCGCGGCAACCCGAGCTGGTCGGTTCCCGGCCATCTGGTAGTCGACGCTGACGCCGAGGCCGTCGCGGCGGTATCCGTGCCGGGTCAGGTAACGCCCGGCGTAAAACGCGACGCAGCTGGCCAAGGACGCGACGAACAGCTCGGTCGGCGTCGGTGCGCCGTCGGCCCCGCGGGCGTTTACAGGCTGGTCTACCCGTACGCGATGCCCGCGTACCTGTATCTCGTACGCTTCGCCTTCGATGAACTGCACGTGCAGCTGGGCGTTGCCGGTCGCGGGCAGGGTGGTTTGGGCGGGCATGCTGCACCTCCATGGTCGTTCCACGGTCCAGGTCACACCCTGGTGCCGGGTCGGGACCAGGTGAGCCCTGCCCGTTTACGCGGGACTTTCGACCTGGTTACCGGCGCGCGCTAACGCACCCGGACACCGGCCCGGAACACCGCGGTCGGATCGGTGCAGGGATCGCCCGCCACGGCCAGCAGGTCCGCGTCGTACCCGGCGGCCACCCGGCCCTTACGGTCGCCGAGGCCGCATGTTTTTCGGCGCGGTGTCCATCTGCGGGCCTCCCGATCGTCGATCCGGTGTGGCTCCGGTTCCGGAGTCCGGGTACGAGGGGAGACAAGCGTGGAGACGAACGTGGACGCCGACGTGGTGACCGGCGTGGTCGCCGAGGTGGAAATGGTGGTAGATCTGCCGATCGACCAGGTCTGGGGTCTGGTCACCGAGGTGGGCCGGATCGGTGAGTGGAGTCCGGAATGCGTCTACGCGGCGTGGCGGCCGGGCTCGGGCGACGGGCCGTACGCCGGAGCGAGGTTCGACGCCCGCAACGAGTACCCGGGCGGGTACACCTCTGCCGTCGAGTGCGTGGTGACCGAGGCGGTACGCCCGTCGGTGTTCGAATGGGTCGTACTCGATGACGATCTGGACGTGGCCCGGCCCGGATCGATCTGGCGCTACGAGTTGGAGCCGGACCCCCAAGGGCATGGCACCCGGGTACGGCACCGCTTCACCCACGGCCCGGGCCACACCGGCCTGCGCGAGGGCGTTGCGAGCAAACCGGACCGGGCGCAGGCCACCCTGGACCACCGGCTGGCTCAGCTGAAGAGCAACATGACCGCCACGC
>DASRRF010000467.1:0-2411 GCA_035695905.1 Micromonosporaceae bacterium
CGGTAGGTACCGCTCGGCTTTGATGATCGCGCTGAGGACGCCGTTCACCACGGGATGCAGGTCGGTGACATCGCTGCCGGTGGTTGACTTCCGGCGGATCGCCACGACCGGGCGGAGCAACACGTTCCAGCTCCACACCCGGTCAATCCTCAGCCCCGCACCCGCCAGCAGCGCGGTCAACGTCGTGCGGGTGTAGCGGCGGACGTGCCCACTCGCCACGTCGTGTGCGGACCACAGCGCCATGTCGCACGGGACCGCGATCAGGGCCGTACCGCCCGGCCGCAGTACCCGACACATCTCGGCGGCGGCGAGGTAGTCCTCCTCGATGTGCTCCAGTACGTCGAACGCGATCGCGAGGTCGTAACTATCGGACTCCAGTGGCAGCTTGCGGGCATCCGCCTGGATCGCATTGAGCCCGCGGGATTGTGCGATCTCCACGCCTTCGGCGATGTACTCCGTGGCGAGCACATCCCATCCGTGCTTCTGAAGCACCATCGAGTTACCGCCGCCGGAGGCGCCGACCTCGACCGCCCGCCCGGGCGGGCCGAGCCGGCGCAGCTCACGAGCGATGATCGCGCGCCGTTCGCGGTACCACCAATGGCGGCCCTCGATGGCCGTGGTGGTTTTGATGTCAGCTGCCTCCACTGACCACCCATCCGAGTCGAAGCGCGCCGGTCACGACCGGCGGCGGAATGTCCAAAAGATATGAATCTGGTAGTTGAGTAGCGGTACCGCGACAACAATGATCGCCTGCGCGAGCAGTACGGGTAGCCCCACCACGTCGATGAGCAGGGGTAGTCCAACGAGAGACCAGAGCAGGCTCCAGAACGCGATGACGTAGAACCGCAGGAAGCCCTGAATCCATGGGCCGTCGCCACCGAATACGGCGACCCGGTACAGCGGAAATGTCAGTACGGCGGTGGCGAGGTTGGCGAAGACGGCGATGACGTCGGCCGAGAAACCGGCGCTCGCCGAGATCCGGTGGCCGGCCAGGAGATAGCCGGCGGAGAACAGGCCGTAGTAGACCGCGGCGGCCAGGCAGCCGACGGCCACGTACCGCACCCGCCGATCCGCGAGCAACGCGCGCACCCGCCCACTCCGCGCTGCGGCTAGCGGAGCGGAGGATGTCTCCCGGCGCAGATCCGTCACCCGGTCAACCCACCAGACCGGTACGACCGCACGCCGTCGACCACCCGGTCCAGCTCGTCCTCGGTCATCCCGGCGAACATCGGCAGCCGGATCAGCCGGTCCGCCACATCCACGGTCACCGGGCACCCACTGGGGCCGACCCGGCCGTACTGCTCGCCGGCCGGCGCCGAATGCAACGGCTGGTAATGGAACGTGCCCTGCACGCCGCGCCCGGCCAGGTGGCGTATCAGCCCCTGCCGGTTGTCCAGGTCCGGCAGCAGCAGGAAGTACAGGTGAGCCGGCTGCACCCGGTCGGCGGGAACGGTCGGCCGCGCCACGCCATTGCCGGCCGCCCAGTCGGAGAGCCTTTCGTGGTACGCGTTCCAGATCGCGTGCCGCTTCTTCTGGATCGCGCCGAACGCCTCCAGCTGGGCGGTGAGGAACGCGGCCAGGAGCTCCGACGGCAGGTAGCTGGAGCCGATATCGATCCACCGGTACTTGTCGACCTGCCCGCGGAAGAACTGGCTCCGGTTCGTACCCTTCTCGCGGATGATCTCGGCCCGGTGGAAGTACTCCAGATCGTTGAAGAGCAGCGCACCACCCTCACCGCACTGGACATTCTTCGTCTCGTGGAAGCTCTGCGTCGCCATCGCACCGAACGTGCCGAGCGCGCGCCCGCGGTACGAACCGCCGAGCCCGTGTGCGTTGTCCTCGATCACCACCAACCCGTGCCGGCCGGCGATCTCGTTGATCGCATCCATCTCGCAGCCGACCCCGGCGTAGTGCACCACCACGATCGCCTTCGTACGGTCGGTGACAGCCTCCTGGATCAGGCGCTCGTCGATGTTGAGGGTGTCCGGTCGGCAGTCGACGAAGACGATGGTCGCGCCGCGCAGCGCGAACGCGTTCGCGGTCGAGCAGAACGTGAACGACGGCACGATCACTTCGTCGCCGGGTTGCAGGTCGAGCAGGATGGCCGACATATCCAGGGCATGAGTGCATGATGTGGTAAGTAGTGCGGCGTTCGCCCCGACAAGCTCTGCTAACAGCCCGCTCGCCCGTTTCGTGAATGGTCCGTCGCCGGACAGCACGCCGCCGACCATCGCCTGGCTCATGTACTCGCTCTCGGCACCGGCGACGTACGGCCGATTGAACGGGATGGTACTGACGGTCGTGAGACTCACGCGGTGGAGACTAACAGTGCGGCCGTTCGTGCGTCCTCCGTCGCCGGCCCGGAGGCCGGGTCGCCGGCCCACCTGTCCAGGTGCCCGCGCTGTAGACTC
>DASRRF010000468.1:0-1641 GCA_035695905.1 Micromonosporaceae bacterium
GAGCACCAGACCGAGCAGAGTGAACCCGGCGGCCCAGCTGAGCAGCGATCCGCGGTGCAGGCGCCAGGCCAGCGCAAGCGGGCTGCGCAGGGTGGGGGCGGCGGTCGCCGGACCGGGCCGGTCCGGCAGCAGGCCCGCGCCCAGGTCGCGGCGCACGGCCAGAGCGTACGCGGCGGCCGCCACCAGGACGGCGAACGCCACGGTGATGAGCAGCACCCACCAGCGGTTTCCGGCGTACGGCCGGAACTGCTGCCCCCATCCGATCGGGGACAGCCAGGTCAGCCATCGCGGGCCGGTTTCGTCGGCGGTGTCGCCGATGGCACGCAGGACGTACACGAACCCAAGCACGGCCGTTGCGAGCCCGGTGGCGGTTCGGGCACCGCTGGTCAGCTGCGCCGTGACACCGGCGATCGCCGCGAACGCGATCCCCACCCCGGCCCATGCGAACCCGAACGCGAAGGAGCCGTCGGCGGGCAGCCCGGCGAAGACCAGCCCGAACGAGGTGAGCACCGCAAGAGCCAGATTGGCGCCGACGACCACGAGCAGCGCCGCGGTCAACGGAGCCAGCCGGCCGACCACGGTGGCGCCGAGCAGCTCCAGTCGCCCGGTCTCCTCCTCGGCGCGCGTGTGCCGAACCACGATGACGATGGCCACCATGGCCACGAAGACCGCGCCGAGCCCGCCCAGCTTCACGATCGCGAGCGCGCCGACAGAGGTCGGGTCGTAGATCCGGCCGTACAGCGCGACCAGCGACTGGGTTTGGTTGAGGGTGTCGGCCGCCTGCACCCGCGACGCGAGCGTCGGGTAGAGCGGGATCGTCGCGGCCGCGGAGCTTGCTGCCATCACGACGAAGACGGCGAGCCACACCGGCAGCATGATCCGGTCGCGGCGCAGCGCGAGCCGCGCCAGCGCACCGGTGCCGACCAGCGCGCTCATCGGGACATCGCATCGGGCTGTGCGGCCGGCAGCTCGTCGCCGTAGTGCCGCAAGAACAGCTCATCGAGGGTCGGCGGCCGGCTCGTCAGGGTCCGAACCCCCGGCTGGGTCAGGCGTTTGAGCACGTCGTTGAGGCGTGCGGTGTCGACCTGGCAGTGCACCCGGTTCCCGTCCACCTGCAGGTCGTGCACCCCGGGAAGTCCCGCCAGCCCGTCCGGCGGCCCGGCCAGCTCGACCGTGATCGAGGTCCGGGTGAGGTGGCGTAGCTCGGCGAGCGTGCCGGTCTCCACGATCTTCCCCGCTCGGACGATGCTCACCCGGTCGCACAGCTTCTCCACCTCGGCGAGGATGTGGCTGGCCAGCAGCACGGTCCGGCCGGCCCGGCGCTCTTCACTGATGCAGTCATCGAAGACCGCCTGCATCAGCGGGTCCAGCCCGGCGGTGGGCTCGTCGAGGAGTAGCAGTTCGACATCAGAGGACAGCGCGGCGATGAGTGCGACCTTCTGCCGGTTGCCCTTGGAGTAGGACCCGGCCTTCTTCGTCGGGTCGAGGTCGAACCGCTCCAGCAGGCTGGCTCGGCGCCGGGGGTCGAGCCCGCCCCGCAGCCGCCCGAGTAGATCGATCACCTCGCCGCCGGACAGGTTCGGCCAAAGCGTCACCTCACCCGGCACGTAGGCCAGTCGCCGGTGCAGCGTCACGGCGTCC
>DASRRF010000469.1:0-8855 GCA_035695905.1 Micromonosporaceae bacterium
CTGTTGGCCAAGCCGGTCCGTTCGCCGGCCGGGTACCGAAGTTATCCGCCGGAGACGGTCGACCGGGTGCGGTTCATCAAGCGGGCGCAAGAGCTGGGGTTCAGCCTGCATGAGGTGGAGACGTTGCTGCACCTGGCCGGAGGCGGCCCGGATGGTTGCGATTCCGTCCGCACACTGGCCGTGGATAAGGTCGCGGACCTGGAACGGCGCATCGCCGATCTGCGGGCTCTGCATTCGGGGTTAACCAGGCTGGTGGCCACCTGTGACCGCCCCCGGGCCGAACGGGACTGCCCGATCCTGGCCGAGCTCGACCACCCCACCGGCTCCATTGAGCTGCTGCTGGCACCGGGCTGCCCGCACGCCGACGGCGCCCGCAACCTGCTGTCGCGGTGCCTGGACCGGCTCGGCCTGGACGTGCCGGTGCTCGAACGCACTGGCGACTACCCATCCCCGACGGTCCTTGTGGATGGTGTGGACGTGATGACCCAGGCCCGCGGCCGCCGCACCATGCAGGCTTGCCGGCTGGACCTGCCGACCGCGGAGCGCATCGAGACGGCGCTACGGGAGAGGGGCGGCGGTGCCAACCCCGTCTGACGCGTACCCGCCAGGGCTGTCGGTCGGTGTGACCAGCAGCCGGATCGCCCATGTCTCCCGAGCCGCGCGTACGGTGCACACAGCGATCCTGCGGGCCTTCGCCGCCACCGGCGCGGCGCCCGACGCGGCGATGCTCGCCGGGGCCGTACCCGCCGGTCATGAGCTAGGGGTGCTGCTGCGTGAGCTGCACGACCACGACGTGGTACGCCTCGACGACCAGGGCGGCATCCGGGCCGCGTACCCGTTCTCCGGCGTTGCCACGGCGCACCGGGTGGCGATCGGCGGCGGGCCGGTGGTGTATGCGATGTGCGCGGTCGACGCGCTCGGCATCGCGGCGATGCTCGGCCGTGACACCACCATCACGTCCACCGACCCGACCGGCGGCCAGGAGATCGAGATCAGTGTCCTGAATGGACAGACGGCGTGGCGGCCGGATACCGCCGTGGTATCCGTCGGCTCCGACACCACCGCGGCCCCGGCGGGCGGCGACTGCTGCCCGCCCGGAGCGGCGGCGGTGGATCGGTGCTGCGGCGTGATGAACTTCTTCGCCACCCCCACGAGCGCGCAGGCCTGGCTCGCCGCACATCCCGCGGTGTCCGGCGTGGTATTGACCCAACAGCAGTCGCTGCGGCTGGGTGTCGACATCTTCGGTCACCTGCTCGACGATGGACCTGACTCCCCGACCACCGGAGACCCATCGTGACCGATACCGACCCGCCCACCGACACCGAGCGTCGGCCGCCGTCCTGCGAGGATCTGGACCGCGAGGCGGAGGACCGGCCGAAGTCGCTGCGGTTGCTGCCACGGATCACCGCGGACGCGGTACGGCTGGTGTGGGCCGCCAACCCGCGGATGCTGCTCGCCTCGATCGGCTTGAAACTGCTCAACGGCGCCGGCCTGGCCACCGCGCTGATCCTCGGCAAGAACCTGATCGGCTCGGTCCTGTCCACCCAGGCCACGACTCCGGGCATCGGCACGGTTGCCCCGCAGCTCGCGCTGGTGGTCGGGATCGTCGCCACGTTGGGTCTGGTCACCGCGGCCGGGCGGGAGGTACGCGAACTCCTTTCCGAGACCACCGCCCGGCACACCAAGCAGGCCATCATCGATGTCGCCAAACGCGTCGAGCTGTCCGCGTACGAGACGCCGGCCTTCCACGACCGGCTCGTCCGGGCGGCCTCCGGTGAGCACCGGCCGATCCAGATGGTCGACGGGCTGATCGGCACCATCGGCGCGATCGCCTCCATCGGCGGCATCGTGGTCGCGCTGCTGGCCATCCAGCCCTGGCTCGTACCGCTGCTGTTCCTGGCCGGGCTGCCACTCCTGCTGGGCGTGATGAAGGCCGGGCAGGCGATGTTCGGCTTCCACATGCGGATGACCACCGTCGCTCGCACCCGCAGCTACCTGTACCGGCTGCTCACCGAGAAGGACCCGGCCAAAGAGGTACGGGCGTTCGGCCTGGGCGACTACCTCACCAACCGGCACACGGTCCTGTACGACCAGCACCTCACCGAGCTGCGCAAGACAACCCGCAAGCGGTTCCGCATCGCCATCGCCTCCACCATCGGGCTGGCCGCCGCCCTGGGCGCCGGGATGGCCGGCCTGCTCGCCCTGGCCATGTCCGGACGGCTGGAGTTGGCCGCGACGGCCACCGCCGCCGGGGCTTTGCTCATCCTCGGTGAACGCATCATGACTACGGTCAACGGCATCGGCGACATGTACGAGGCCGGCCTGTTCGTCGAGGACTTCACGACGTTCCTCGCCGCGGCGCCGCTGGCCCATGGCGCCACCGGCACCCAGCCGGCGCCGGCGAAGTTCGGGCGGATCAGCGTGCGGGACGTCACCTTCACCTACCCGGCCGCCGGCACTCCCGCGCTGCGCGACGTGTCGCTGCACATCGCGGCGGGGCAGGTGATTGCCCTGGTCGGAGAGAACGGGTCCGGCAAGACGACGCTGGCCAAGCTGCTGTCCCGGCTGTACCTGCCCGACCGCGGGACGATCGCCTGGGACGGCACCGACACGGCGGATTTCGACGCTGACCAACTGCGTCGCCGGGTCGCCGTCATCTTCCAGGACTTCGCCCGATACGACCTGACCGCCCGGGAGAACATCGGCCTCGGCGCGGTCGAACACATCGACGACGCCGAAGCGATCGAAGCCGCCGCCCGGCACGCCGGCGCCGACGTCTACCTGGCCGCACTACCGGACGGGTACGAGACGATCCTGTCCCCGGAATATGACGGCGGGCGCGACCTGTCGGTCGGCCAATGGCAACGCGTCGCCCTGGCGCGGGCGTTCATCCGCGACGCGCCGCTGATCATCCTTGATGAGCCGAGCGCCTCGCTGGACCCGCGCGCCGAGCACGACCTGTTCCGCCGCATCCGCTCCCTCTACAGTGGACGGACTGTGCTACTGATCTCGCACCGGTACAACACGGTGCGCGACGCCGACCACATCAACGTCCTGCACCACGGCCGGATCATCGAGCACGGCAGCCACGACGAGCTGATGACGCAGGCCGGCACCTACGCGGAGCTGTTCACGTTGCAGGCCGCGGCCTACACCGAACACACCGACGGCGGCGACGCCACCCGCATTCCGTCACCTCGTTGACACGGACCGAGCCGGCGTGATACTCAGTACCGTTTAGTATGCGGTACTGAGTAGTGGGTGGCGGCGTGCACGCGAAGTTCGACGACCTGGGCCGGTTTGCCGACCCGTCGATCCTGATCCTCACCAGCCTTGCGGACGGACCCAAGCACGGGTACGCCGTGATGACCGACATCGCCGAGTTCGCCGGAGTGAGCATGGAGCCCGGCACGCTCTACGGGGCGCTGGCCCGGTTGGAGCGCCAGGGCTGGATCCGTCCCATGACCAGCGAAGCGCGACGCCGCCCGTACCAGATCACCGCACAGGGGCAGAGCGTGTTGGCGGAGCAGCTCAGGTCCATGCGGGACATCGTCCGCGTCGGCCGGCGGCGCAACGCGCCGGCGTAGGGAGGACGACAGTGTCCACTGTGGCCGACAGGGTCGCCCGGATCGCCGTCGGGCTCTACCCGCGCGAGTGGCGGCAACGCTACGCCGAGGAGGTCCTCGACGTCCTGGACCAACACCGGGTGCGTGGCCGTACCGTGCTCAACCTGGTGGTCCATGCCGTCGCCGCACGGTTCGACCCGGCGTACCGCCAGCAGCGGTCGGAGACTTCCATCCGTGCGCGTACGTTCCTGCTCGGCGCGGCCGCGTTCGTGGCCATCCTCGCCGTCGCGTTCGGCGGGTACGCGCTGACGTTCCGGGAGCCGACCGGCTTCGGCGTGGCCGGCGCGCACGACCTCGCCTACACCGGCGACGGCCGGCTGCTCGCGACCACCAGCGGCGCGCAGACGGTCGTCCTGTGGGACGTCGCCGACCCGGTCCACCCGACTGTCGTATCCACTGTGGACGGTAGCGGCGCCGCCGCGATCGCGTTCTCGCCGGACGGTCATACCCTGGCCACCGCCAACCGGTCCGGCCACACGACACTGTGGACTGTCAACGACCCGAGCCATCCCGCGATCACAACGACGGTCGAGGCGGACATCACCAACGGCGCGTTCAGCGGGGTTTCCGAGAATCCCGTTGCGCTGGCTTTCGGCTCCGACGGCAGCACCCTGCTCGTCGTGCTCGGCAACGAACTGGCCACCGCGTGGAACGTCGGGGATCTCGATCACGTCAGCTATCTCGGCGACCGGACCCGCACCGGCGCCGGCCCTGGCCAGTTCAGGATCTCGCCTGACGCCCGTACGGTCGTCAGCGCCGCCAGCGGGCAGGAGACCATCACCATCTGGGCCGTTCGGTGAGAGGTACTGTCGCATCCTTCTCTATCTAGGTAGAGTTGTGCCGTGGCTCGCCGACCATCCCCGCAGACGGTGGCTGTGCTGCGCGCGTTGTCGGCCCGACCGGGAGCATGGCGGTACGGGTATGAGCTCGGCCGCGAGGTGGGGTTGAAGGCCGGCTCGCTGTACCCGATCCTGATCAGGCTCTCCGATCGGGGCCTGCTGCAGGCCAGTTGGGAGACGGACCCGCCGCAGGGCCGCCCACCCCGGCACCTGTACCGGCTGACCCGCGGCGGAGCCGCGCTGGCCAACGAGGTCAGCGCGGCCGAAGCAGCGGATACGGCGCCGGTCGCGGTACGCCGCGGGCGCGAGCTGAGGGGTGCCTGGTGAGTCGCGACGACGAGCCGGTGACCCGCCGGGACTGGGCCAGGGCGATGCGCACCGAACTGCGGGAGGTCCCGCCGGGGTGGCAACGGTGGCGGTTCGCGCTGGGCTGCCTGACAGCGATCGTGACACCCCGGTCCACGGCGCACGCCCTCACCAACTCTGTACTCTCCGCCGGCGCCCTTACCGGCGCCGTGGTGTTGACCGCGCCGGTGCCGTACCCCCCGCTGCGCGCGGCAACCCTCAGGCTGGTCGCGACGGTGGTGGCGCTCGGTTGGCTCGGCCGGTTCCGGGGACCGCTCGGACCGGTCAGGGCGAGCGTGGCGGCCCGCCTCACCCGGGCCGGGCTGTGCTTGATGGTGGGCGTGATGACGCTGCGGGTGGTGCTGTTCCTGCGGGCGCCGACCGGCAACCCGGTGGAACGTTCCAGCGTCGGCGCACCGATGTTGACGCTCGTGCTGGCCACCTACCTCACCGGGTTCCTGGCGGTGACCGCGCGGCGCGGCGCCGCGACCACCCGCGCACTCGGCGCCGGCGTGGCAGCCGGGCTCGCCGCCGCACTGCTCTGGCTGGCCATCGTACTGATCTTGCCGCCAGTACCGGAGTCGGCCGATCTGGCCCTGGCCTTGATCGCCATCACGGCCGGCGTGGCGGCATATGCCACCGCGGGTACCACCCGCCGTGCCGAGCCGGCCCACATCGCCGCGCTGCTCGCCGGTGCCGTCGCCGCGCTCAGCATTGTCATGCTGGTCGCCGCGTTGTCCGCGGTCGCCCCGCCCAGCATGATCCCGCACCTCGCCGAGGCGGCATTGACACCCTCGGCCCGCCTGGCGCAGAGCCGGGTCGAGCTGGAGGACCCCTACGTCGCGGTCCTGTTCGTGGGTGGCCTGCTCGCCGCGGCCCTCGCCCTGACCAGCCGCAGAGCGCGCGGTGCGACAAGAGCCTGACCGCGGCTCGGGCACCTCAGTCCATGATCTGACATTGAAATACGCCGATCATTCATAGATACAAGTCAATCGTCGCGCTGATAATGCGGACGGCCTGCGCATCCAAGCTCGGCGATGGGGATTTCGCTATGAGAACGATGTCCGCCCGTGGTGACCGTCTCTTCTTCCGCCCCGGCAGGCTGACCCGGCCGGTGGCGGTTTTTGCTGTTCTGGCCGTGGTGGCCTCGGGCCTGAGCGCGTCGCGTCAGGTACACCGGGGCGCAGCCCACCCCGACGTCACGATGGTCCCCGCCGACGCCGTCACCTGCGGTTCGGGTGCGGGCGCCGGATCGCTGGCGACCGCGTCGACGACCTCGAGCTCGACGAAGAGCACCGGATCATCACCGCCGGACTACCAGGCCGTGGTCAACCCGTCGACACAGACCCAGACGGTCAGCTTCGACGGGGTGACCGTGTCCATCCCGCCGGGCGCCGTACAGCTGCCGGTGGGTATCGGGATCAGCAAGCTCGCTCCGGGCCAGCTGCCGAAGCTGGACTCGGGTATGACGAACGTGACCGGTACACGGCGCGGCTACCGGTTCACCCCGCACCCGTTCCGGTTCGCGACATCCGTCGAGGTCACGCTGCCGTACGACCCGGCGCTGATCCCGCCGGACTTCACCGCGCAGGACATCTACACGTACTTCTACGACGACGTCGCGCTGTGCTGGCAGAACCTGGAACGGGTCTCGGTCGACGAGGTGAACCACACGGTGACCTCGCTGACCGACCACTTCACCGACATGATCAACGCGACCGTGACGGTGCCCGAGCACCCCGAGGGGGTCTCCTTCAACCCCAACCAGATCAAGGGGATCTCGGCGGCCGACCCGAGCGCGGGGGTCAACCTGATCAACCCGCCCGGCGTGAACAGCCAGGGTGAGAACCGGCTCAGCTTCCCGATCGAGGTACCGCCGGGGCGGCTGGGCCTGCAGCCGACGCTCGGCGTGAACTACAACTCGTCGGCCACGAACGGGTGGCTGGGTGTCGGTTGGGATCTGCCCAGCGGCGCCATCATGGTGGACACCCGCTGGGGTGTGCCGCGCTACCTCCCCGGCCAGGAAACCGAGACGTACCAGCTCAACGGGGACCAGCTGACGCCGGTTGCGCACCGCGGCCCGCTGGTTGCCCGTACCCCGGAAAAGGTCTTCCACACCCGCGTCGAGGGCGGCTTCTCACGGATCGTCCGGCACGGCAGCAGCCCGGCTTCGTACACCTGGGAGGTCACCGACCGGGCCGGCACTCACTGGTTCTACGGCGCGCTGCCGGGCGAGGTCGGCCCGGCCGACAACGCCACCCTCGCCGACAACTCCGGGCGCGTCTATATGTGGGCGCTTCGAGAGGTACGTGACACGCACGGCAACTTCATGCGCTACCACTACGCGAAGCAGAACGACACCGGGCTCTCCCCCGGCATCGACATGGGCCGTAACCTTTACCTGCAAAGGATTACCTACACCGGGGCGGGTACGACCGAAGGCAAGTACGCGGTGACGTTCTTCCGCGACCGCGAGCTGAACGAGCCGCTGCGGGTGGACAAGATTATCGACGCGCGGGGCGGGTTCAAGCGGGTGACCGCGGACCTGTTGCGGCGCATCGATGTCACGTTCGACAACGCACTGGTACGGCGGTACGACCTCAGCTACGCACCCGGTGCGTTCGCCAAGACGTTGCTGCGCACGATAACCCAGTTCGACAGGAACGGCGCCCCGTTCACCGCCCACCAGTTCACCTACTACGACGACATCCGCGACCCGCAGGGCAACTACCAGGCGTTCAGCCCGGTGTCGTGGACCACGCCCGGCGACGACCTGAGCAAGGACGTGCTCAACCTGACGCCGGAGCAGTCAGGTGACGCGAGCGCCATCAACGCGAACACCAGTTTCGGCGGCGGCGGGCACCTTTACGTCGGGGTGGGCACGGCGTCGGGCAAGTCCAACTCGGTCGGCGTCAAGGTGGGCTTCAGCCACAACGAGGACGAGGGTGTGCTCGCCCTGATCGACGTGGACGGGGATGCCTTGCCGGACAAGGTGTTCCGCAGCGGCGGTACGGTGAAGTACCGGAAGAACCTGTCCGGCCCGACCGGGCAGGCCCGGTTCTCCACGCAGGCCCAGACGTTGAACCTGCCGGCCATCAACGGGGAGAGCAGCAACTCGCTCACCCTGGGCATCGAGGGCTACCTCAGCGCGGTGGCCGCGCAGCTGGACTACGTCAACACGTTCGCCACCACCAGCCAGTACTTCAACGATGTGAACGGTGACGGGATCACCGACCTGGTGGTCGGGTCCAACGTGCTGTTCGGCCGGGTCGGGCCAGACGGCGTTCCGGTGTACGGCCTGGCCAGCGACACCCCGGTGCCGGTGGGCGCCGGAACCATCGACACCGCCGGCCTGTTCGGCAACTTCACCCAGGACCGGGAGCGCCTCATCGACTCGTTCCCGTTGCTGGACAGCCTTCGCCGCTGGGTCGCCCCGTACGACGGCACGGTGAGGATCGAAGGCCCGGTGAAGCTGGCCGACTCCACGGCCGCGGCGCGCGCCGCATCGCACACCGCCGACGGCGTACGGGTCACCATCCAGCGGGAGAACACCGAGCTGTGGACCGACTCGATCGGCGCGCAGGACAACACGTCGCACAATCCGTCCAATGTGGACTCAGTGGCGGTGAGCCGCGGCGACCGGATCTACTTCCGGGTGCAGTCAGGCTTCGACGGTGGGCTGGACGAGGTGTCCTGGGACCCGCACGTGAGCTACCTCGGGGTGGCCGATCCGCTGGACGTGAACGGGCTTGCTTCGTACCGCTTCCAGGCCTCCAGGGACTTCACCCTGGGTGGGCGGGCCGCGCAGGTCAAGGTACCGCTGACCGGGACCATGCACCTGTCCGGCGACCTGTTGAAGAAGGCCGCCACGACCGACGACGTGACCGCGGTCATCACCCGCGACGGCACGCCGGTGCTGGAACAGACGCTGTCCGGCGGATCGGCCGGCACGGTGCCGGTGAACCTCGACATCCCGGTGCAGCAGGGGCAGATCCTCAAGTGGCGGATCCGGGTGGACTCGCCGATCGACCTCGACCAGGTCGAG
>DASRRF010000470.1:0-4588 GCA_035695905.1 Micromonosporaceae bacterium
TTCGTCCTGCTGCTCGGCGAGATCGACCTGTCCGCCGGCTTCACCAGCGGGGTCTGCGCATCGGTGCTCGCGGTCCTGCTCACCTCGTACGGCATGCCGTGGTACGCGGCCGTTGTCGCGGCCATCGGCACCGGTGTCCTCATTGGAGGGTTACTCGGCTTCCTCGTCGCCAAGGTGGGCATACCGTCCTTTGTGGTCACCCTGGCCGCGTTCCTCGCTTTCCAGGGCGTGGTGCTGCTGCTCATCAAGGGCGGCACGAACATCTCCATCCGGGACCGGGTGATCGTCGCGATCGCGAACGACAACGTCCCCCCGCCGGTCGGCTGGACGCTTGCCGGGCTTGGTGTAGCGGGATACGCGCTGGCCCAGCTGGCCCGCGCCCGCAGCCGATCCGAGCGCGGGCTGGCCACCGATCCGGTCGCCATCCTGCTGATGCGGATCTGCGTACTGGCCGCCGTGTTGGGTGTCGCGGTGTACGTGTTGAACCTGGAGCGAAGCCCCAACCCGCGGATCGTTTCGCTGCGCGGGGTACCGATAGTCGTCCCGCTGATAGCCGCGTTGCTCGTGGCGTGGACGTTCGTACTCAACCGGACGGCGTACGGCCGGCACGTGTACGCCGTCGGCGGCAACCGCGAGGCGGCCCGCCGGGCGGGTATCAATGTCGACCGCATCCGGATCTCGGCGTTCGTCATCTGCTCGGCGATGGCGGCGCTCGGCGGGATCGTCGCGGCCAGCAGGGCCACGTCCGTGGATGCCAACACCGGCGGCAGCCGGGTGCTGCTCTACGCGGTCGGCGCCGCGGTCATCGGCGGCACCAGCCTCTTCGGCGGCAAGGGCCGGATCCTCGATGCGGTGCTCGGCGGCGCGGTTGTCGCGGTCATCGACAGTGGCATGGGCCTGAACGACTACAGCGCCGGTGTCAAGTACGTTGTGACCGGTACCGTCCTGCTGCTCGCGGCCGGCGTCGACGCACTGTCGCGCCGTCGCGCCGCTGCCGCCGGACTACTCTGACCGTCCACTTGCGACAGCGGGGAGTCACCCACACGATGCGCCCGGGCCCGAGCCAGGAGGAGATACGCCGGCAGAACCTCGGCGCTCTCCTGCGGTACGTTCACGTGCGCGGCGCCACGTCACGTGCGGAACTGACCTCCGAGCTCGGCCTCAACCGCAGTACCATCGGTGCCCTCACCGCGGATCTCGTCATCGCCGGCCTGGTCACCGAGGGCACCCCTATCGGCGCCGGGCGCGCCGGGCGGCCGTCGCTGGTCGTCCGCCCCGAGTCCGAACGCATCTACGCGTACGCCCTCAGCATCGAGGTCGATCGGGTCTGCGCGGCCCGGGTCGGGCTCGGCGGCGAGATACTCGACCGCCGCGAGGCCGGCCGGCCGCGCGGCGAGTTCACCGGCCCCGAGGTGGTGTCGCCGCTCGCCGAGTTCCTCCGTGACATGCAGAGCGCGGTACCCGCCGGCGCCCGCTACATCGGCAGCGGCGTGGCGGTCTGCGGGATGGTCCGGCATGCCGACGCCATGGTCCGGCTGTCCCCGAACATCGGCTGGGTGGACGAGCCGCTCGGCGCGGCGCTCAGGAAGGTGCTGCCGCCCGGTCGCCCGGTCGCCGTCGGCAACGTCGCGGACCTCTGCGCGCTGGCCGAGCACACCCGCGGCGTCGCGGTCGGCTGCGACAACGTCATCTACCTGCACGGCGACGTCGGGGTCGGTGCCGGCATCGTCGCGGGCGGGCGCCGGGTCACCGGCCACGGCGGGTACGGCGGCGAGGTCGGCCACATGGTGGTCAACCTCAAGGGCCGGCAGTGCGGCTGCGGACACCGAGGCTGCTGGGAGACCGAGATCGGCGAGTACGCCTTGCTGCAGGCCGCCGAACGCGCCGGACCCGGTGCGCCGGTCGGCAAGGAGGCGGTTCTCGCGGTCGTGGATGCCGCCGCGCGCGGCGACCATTCGGCGCAGCAAGGCATCCGGCAGGTCGGCGACTGGCTCGGGTTCGGCATCGCCAACCTGGTGAACATCTTCAACCCGGAGATGGTGGTCTTCGGCGGGACCCTGCGCGACGTCTACCTCGCCGCGGCCGCCCAGGTGCGCAGCCGGCTGAACAGCATGGCGCTGCCGGCCTGCCGCGAGCACGTGCGGCTGCGTACGCCACAGCTCGGCGACGATGCCGCGCTCATCGGCGCCTCCGAGCTCGCGTTCAACCACCTGCTGGCCGACCCGCTGGACGGAGCCGGCTGACGCCTGCCAAGGCGCGGAGCCGGCTGACGCGGTCAGGCGGTCATCGCGGGCGGGACCCGTAGTCGCCGAACTGGTCGTCGCGTTCGCGTACTGCTTGCCGGACACCGACAGCGGCGGCCCGCGCCACGAACTCCCGGCCCTCCTGGGTGTGCCGCGCGACGCCGTCAAAGAGCGTTCCGAGGGTACGGCTGGACGCCAGCCCCATGTTCTCCGCGGTCTGGTTGCACAACAGCTTCAGCATCTGCAGCTGGCTGACTGGTACCCGCGCCATCCGCCGAGCGAACGCGGTCGCGTGCTCGGTGAGCTGCTCGTCCGGTACGCACTCCAGGATCAGTCCGGCCGCGGCGGCCTCGGGTGCCGGGATCTCGTCACCGGTGAGCAGGTAGCGCTTCGCCTTCTCGAAGCCCAGCCGGTAGACCCACATCGCGGTGGTCGGGGTACCCCAGACCCGCGCCGGTGGATAGCCGAACGTCGCACCCGTACCGGCTATCACGATGTCGGCGCAGAGCACCATGTCCGTACCGCCGGCCAGACACCAGCCCTGTACCGCCGCAATGGTGGGTTTGCTGGCGTACCACAGTTTCAGGTAGGTGTTCACGAACGTCGACATGACGCTCATGTCCATTGTGGAGTCCCAGGCTCGGTCCGAGGCCGCCTCGGCGGCCTGCATCCGGGTGGACCAGCCCAGGCCGTACCCGGCGCAGAACGCGGGACCCTCGGCGCGCAGCAGGATGACCCGCACCTGCGGATCGGCGTCCGCCGCGTCGATCGCCCGGGCCAGCGCGTCCCGCAGCTCGGGCGTGATCGTGTTGTACTCCTCCGGGCGGCACAGGACGATCGACCGTACCCCCGCCTCGGTCTCGGTCCGGATCGGCTCACTCATCCGGGAAACCTCGCGGGCGCGCCCGGTCGAGGATCGTTGCCGTGTCGACGCCGGTGGGCAGGGTGCCGAACGCGACCCCCCAGTCGGCACCCAGCCGGGACGCGCAGAACGCGTCTGCGACGGCGGGGTTGCCGTACCGGTGCAGCAGCGAACCCTGCAGCACCAGCGCCATCGACTCCACGATGCGGCGCGCCCGGTACTGGATGTCGTCGAGGTTGGTGAGCTCCTTGCGGATCCGGGCGATCGCGTCGTCCAGCCGCGGATCGACGCCGGCCGCCTGCTCGACCTCGGCGACGAAGGCCTGCACGGACTCCGGCTGCCTCGCCATCGCGCGCAACGCGTCCAGCGCGGCCACGTTGCCCGAGCCCTCCCAGATCGAAGGCAGCGGAGCCTCCCGATAGAGCCGCGGCATCCCCGACTCCTCGACGTACCCGTTGCCGCCCAGGCATTCCAGGGCCTCGGCGGCGTGCGCGGGCGCGCGCTTGCACACCCAGTACTTGGTGACCGCGAGCCCGATCCGGCGCAGCAACCCCTCCCGCTCGTCGCCGGCGCCGCCGCGGTCCACCGTCCCGGCCAGCCGCATCCCGACCACCGTCGCGGCCTCGGCCTCAACGGCCAGATCCGCCAACACGTTCACCATCAGCGGCGCGTCGATCAGCCGGTCGCCGAACGCGCGGCGGTACGTGGCGTGGTGTACGGCCTGCGCCACGCCCTGCCGCATCCCCGAGGCGGAGCCGATCGCACAGTCCAGGCGGGTCATGTTCACCATCGCGATGATGGTCGCCACTCCCCGGCCTTCCTCGCCGACCAGCCAGCCGATCGCGCCGTCATACTCCACTTCGGACGATGCGTTGGACCGGTTGCCGAGCTTGTCCTTGAGCCGCTGCAGGTAGATCCGGTTGCGCGAGCCGTCGGGCAGTACCCGCGGCAGCAGGAAACAGGACAGCCCACCGGGTGCCTGCGCGAGGGTGAGAAACACGTCAGACATCGGCGCGGAGGTGAACCACTTGTGCCCGGTCAACGCGTACGTGCCGGAATCGGTGCGGATCGCGGTGGTGGTGTTCGCCCGTACGTCGGACCCGCCCTGCTTCTCGGTCATCGACATGCCGGCGATCACCCCGCGCTTGGTGCTCGGCTCGCGCAGCCCGTAGTCGTACTCCGGTGACGCCAGCAGTACCTCGTACCGCTGCGCCAGATCCGGTGAGACGCGCAGCGCCGGCACCGCGGCATAGGTCATCGAGATCGGGCAGAGGTGACCGGGATCGGTCTGCCCCCAGACAAACATCTTCGCGGCCCGGGCGACGTGCGAGCCGGCTCGCTCCTGCCGCCACGGCGCCGCGTGCAGGCCGTGCGCCACACCAACCCGCATCAGGTCGTGCCAGTGCGGGTGAAAGTCCACCTCGTCGATGCGATGGCCGTACCTGTCGTGGGTACGCAACACCGGCGGGTACTTCTCCACCAA
>DASRRF010000471.1:0-2108 GCA_035695905.1 Micromonosporaceae bacterium
GTACTCGCGATCCCGGCACTGCCGCCGGCCGCCGCGATCTGGGCGGCGACCGCGGCCACCATCGCCGCCGGGCTGCTCGGCGACCTCGACCGGGTCGAGCAGACCGGTGCCGCCGGGATGGCGGTGGCCGCCGCGAACGCCCGGGGCCTGCCGTTTGGCGCGGCGCCGGTCAACGCGGCGCGCTGCGCGGCGACCATGCTGGCCGGATCGCTGGTCGTGGCGGCCGGTCTGGCCGAGGGCGGGTACCAGGGTGCGGTGGACGCCCGGGCCGAGCCGCTGATCGCGGTATGGGCCGGACTGCGTGGCATCGTGGCGCGCGCGCAGGGCCGGATGGACACCGCGCTGGCCGCACTGCGCGAGGCGGCCGTACTGCTGGACCGGTACGACGCGCTGCGGGTCGGCCGGGTCTACCTCGCCGAGCTGGCCGGGGCGTACGGCATGGCCGGCAATGCGCAGCAGGCCAAGGCGTGGCTGGCCCGGATGCAGCGGTACCCGCAGCCGCCGGGCGTACTGCTGGATCCGTGGATGGAGACCAACCGCGCCTGGGTCGCGGCGGCCGATCTCGACATGCCGCGCGCCTGTGCGCACGCGATGAAGGCCGCGGACCAGGCCCGGACGACCGGACAGCCAGCGGTGGAGGCGCTCACCCTGCTCGATGCGGCCCGGTTGGGCGCGGCAACGGATGTCAGCGACCGGCTGGCGGAGCTGGCCCAGGAGACCGGGGTGCCGAAGTTCGCGGTGTTCGCGGCGGCGGCCGGGGCGCTGGCCGCCGGGGATGCCCGCCGGCTCGACGCGGCCGCCGAGGACCTGCGCCAGCTGGGCTACCTGCTGGTCGCAGCCGAGGTCGCCACCGCCGCGTACCGCATGCATGCCCGGGCCGGCCGGCGCTCCTCCGGGTACGCCGCGCTGGCGCTGGCCCGGGAGATGCTGCGCGACTGCGGCGACGTGCGTACCCCGTTGCTCGACCTGACCGGCGTACACACCGATCTGACCACCCGCGAGCTACAGGTGGCCCGGCTGGCCGCGGACGGGTTCTCCGCCCAGGCGATCGCCGACCGGCTCGGGGTCTCCCGCCGTACGGTGAACAACCACCTCGGCCACGTCTACGCCAAGCTCGGGCTGGCCGGCCGGCAGGACCTCGCCGACCTGCTGTCACCCCCATAGCAGACCGCGGTCAGCCGCGCTTCGCGAGCGACCCGGTGACGTACGGTCCGATCGCGTACGCCCGGACCGGCCGGACGAGAACCTGGATATGCCGCCGATCCCGGGCGTCGGTCACCGGCGCCTGGTCGGTGAACGTGGCCCGGCCGTACACGGTCAGCACGGTCCCGTCGTCTTTGTGCTTCTGCAGCGCGACCCGCGGGTTGTGGCGCAGGTCCCGCTCCCGCGCGCCGCCGAGGTAGACCAGCATCGGCAGGTTCGCGTCCGGGTCGAACTCGAGCTTGATGGCGGCCACGTGCGGCCAGCCGGACGGGCCGGTGGTGGTGGCCGCACACATGTAGATGGAGTTCCAGGTGGCCAGCGCGTCGGCCGCGGACAGCCGCCGCTCCGGCTTGCCGAAAAACGAGCGTTGCACCGGGCCGGCGGAGGTCAGCGACGAATCGAGCAGGTGCTGGATCCGGTCCAGCACCGCGGTATCCCACGACGTCATGGTTCGAGCCGCCTCCTCGCCGCGTCCATTACCCGCGCCACGGTGAACCCGAAGTGCGCCTGCAACACATCGCCGGGCGCGGAGGCCCCGAAGCCGTCCATGCCCACGATCGCACCATCGGCGCCGACCCAGCGATGCCATCCCAGCGGGCTGGCCGCCTCGACGGCCACCCGGCGATCGAGCCAGTGTGGCAGCACCTGCTCACGGTAGCCGGCGTCCTGCCGCTCGAACAGCTCCCAGCAGGGCAGCGACACGACCCGGGCCGCGATGCCTTCCACCAGCAGGGACTGAGCCGCAGCCAGCGCCAGATGCACCTCGCTGCCGGTGGCCAGCAACGCCAGCCGCGGCCGCTGCGGCGGCTCCCACAACACGTATCCGCCACGACCGGCCGCGTCACCGGTGGCCGCGGTCTCCGCCAGGTTCGGCAGGGTCTGCCGGGCCAGCACGAGCGCGACCG
>DASRRF010000472.1:0-2647 GCA_035695905.1 Micromonosporaceae bacterium
CCGGACGAACACGCAGTTGCCGACCCGCTCCAGGACGGCCTGCCGGCGCAGCGCGGTGGCGAACCCGTCGGCGGCGTGCCCCGGCGAGCTGCGCGGCCGGTCCACGTCGCACTCGATCGCCAGCCGCCGGCCGTCCGGCCCGGCGATGACGAAGTCGATCCGGAACGTACCGAGCTTGAACTGTGGCACCGCGGCCAGGCCCCGCTCGCGCAGCGCGCGCAGTACGGCCCGTTCGAGGTCGTTCTCGCACCGGTCGTCCAGCGGTACGCCGGCCGCGTCGTCGACCTGACGAGGCTGCAGGCAGTAGCCGAGCAGCAGGGCACGCGCGTCGTCCGGGTGCAGGTCGCCCAGGCCCACCGAGTGGAACAGCCAGAGCTGGTCGCGCGCCCGGGAAGCGGCCACGTTGATCCGCCGGTGGAAGTCGCGCTTAGTGAACGCGCCGAGGTCCCCGTCGGCGTGCGCGACAACCATCGAGATCAGTACGATGTCCCGCTCGTCGCCCTGGAACGTGTACGCGTCGCCGACCCGCAGGGCGCGCCGCTCCAGCGCGTCCGCGCCGACCTCCTCGCGCAGCCGGTGCAGCAGGTAAGCCGCCTGTCCGCTGCCGGAGAGCAGGCTGATCACGCCGAGCGTCTTGCCGGCGTACGCGGGATCCGCCACGATCTGCGCCACCCGCGTGACGAGCGCCTCGGCCTCGGCGACGTTGACCACGCCGTACTCCGGGATGGTGTCGCGCCGCCCGTCGGCCAGGTGCACCGCGGTGACCGGGGCACCCAGCCCCGCGGGCCGATCGGCGCGCAGCGGCTGGATCTTCCCGTCGTAGTACGTGTCGCTGGAGAAACCGATGATCGCGGGTACGCAGCGGAAGTGCTCGGTGAGCAGGATCCGCTCCGGCGACCGCCGTACCGCGTGGTCGTAGAGGCTGCTCTCGGTGTCGAAGTGCGCCGCGGACGGCACGTCGGCCAGGTGCGTGGCGATCAGCGCCTGTACCCGGTCCACCGGCACGCCGACGATCTGCGGGCCGATCTGCTGGTCGTCGCCGACCACCACGGCCCGCCGGGCGAGCGAGAGCACCGGCAGCGCGAAGATGTCGGCCTGCGACGCCTCGTCCACGACCACCACGTCGAACAGCGGCTCGCCGCCGCGGAACTGTTCGAGCGCCCGGTCGATCGACATCACCCATACCGGTACCGCGGTCACCGCCTCGGACATCGCCCGCTGCGCCACGGCCTGCCAGTGCGCAGCGGTCTTCCCGGTGCCCTTGCCGATCTTCCGCAGCGCCGCGGTCCAGTCGGCCAGCGCCGCCTTCTTCCGGTCGTCCAGGGTCAGCGCGACCTCCAGCCACGCAGACGTCACGACGAGGTCGTGGGTGAGCCGGCGGATCCGTTGGCGGCCGCGCTCCATCCGCCGGCCCAGCGCCGCGGTGTCCACCGCGCCGACGGTCTCCTCGAACCACGTCTGCGCCTGCCGCCAGCGCCAGCCGCGCAGCGCCGCGTCGCCGCCGTGTGGCACAGCGGCTACGCCATCTCCCGCCAACGCGGCGGCATCGCCGGCATCGATCGCCGCGGCCCACCGTGGCGCCACCGGCGCGAGCGCGCCGTGCAGGGTGGCGTACCGGACCGCGCCGTCCCTGATTGTCCACAGTCGACGGACCTCGGCCAGCGCGGCGTCCCACGCACCGAGGTCCTCGTCCTGCCACGCGGTAGCCAGATCGCGCAGGGCCGGGCTGGCGGCCGGATCCGCCGCACAGTGCGCCAGCCACTCGGCCAGCGCCCGCCGCTGCGCCTCCAGCCGGTCGACCAGCAGTACGTTGCCGGCCGCCTCGACGGCGCCGGCCAGCTCGCCCAGCCGCTGGGCGTCCACCGACTGCTCCACCCGCGGAAAAACCTGCGCCAGCGTGGTACCCAGCGCCGGCCACCGATGCCGTTCCCAATCCAGCGCACCGACCGCGTCGGCGAGCAACCGGCCCGCCCAGAGCTCCGGCTCCGGACCGCCGGACGGCACCGGGGCACCCAGCCGGGTACCCCATTCGGCCCAGCGATGGGCGAGCTGCTGGCGCAGTTGCGCCCGCTCGACGGTGGCGACCACGAGGTCCACATCGGACACCGCGCGCAGCGGTTCACCGTCGACCCGGCAGTCGGCCATCAGGCGGGCGAGGTCGCCGTGGGTCAGCCGGCCGACCCGCTTGCCCGCGGCCAACCTGCCCCGGATCTCGGCCAGTTGGGTGAGCAGCATCCGCGGCTCGGTCGTGTACGCCTCGGGTATGCCAACCTCGCGCCCAGCCACGAACGCGGTACGCGCGCCGAGGTCATTCAGGATCTGCTGGCACGCCTGGACGTGCGCCTCCCACACCGCCTGCCAGCTGGGATCCCGGACCAGGTTTCCGAGCCGGTCGGTCCAGCTGCCGGCGCGGCGGGTCAGGTCGTCCGCGGCCACCCGCAGCGCCCGGGCCAGCTCGTCGATCGCGGTCTCGCCGAGCCGGCGTACCCCGTCGACGGCCAGACCGCGATCGAGCAGCGCGTCGACCACCTTGTGCGCGTCGCGTAGGGCGGTACGCCGCGCGGCCAGCGCCTCACCACCGGGCAGCGCGCCATCGGCGGGCAGCGTGCCGAGCGCGGCGACCCGGTCCCCCGCCGGCAGCCGGCGG
>DASRRF010000473.1:0-5300 GCA_035695905.1 Micromonosporaceae bacterium
GCCGGCCGCACCTCGCCGGTACGGCCGGAGCCCAGATCTGCCAACGGTTCCTGGACCGGCGCTGGGTTACCCGGATCGGCACCGGCCGGGCGGTACGGGTGACACCTGCCGGCGTCGCGGCCCTGCGTGACCTGCTCGACATCGAACCGTCCAGATTGGACTGACGTCAGGAGCCGCCGGTGACCGCGGCCTTGAGCTCGGCGGTCCGCTCTGCGGTCCAGCCCGGCGGCGGCGCGATGTGCGCCCACGCGTCTACCTGCTCGCTGCCGTAGTCGTGGCCGTGCCCCGGAGGCACCTTGATCGAGTAGACCAGGTCCGCGGACAACTGCCAGAACGTGACGAACGGGTACCAGCGCATGGTCGGCAGGACGTCGCCGCCGCGCTGCTCCCGCAACCAGTCCGGGCGGTTCAGGATCAGCCGGGGCGACCACCAGACCACCGGATCGGACGGGTGCTGGAGGTAGAGCACCCGTGGTTGGTTCCAGTCCGACGCCGGCGAGTCCAGGTCGGTGGGTGCGCCGACGAACCGTACGGTGCCGCCGCCCTCGTACGTCGGTAGCGTCTCGCCGGTGCCGTCGTCCCGCTCCGTGACGAACTCCCGCCACAGCGCGCTGCTGTTCGGCGGACCCACGAAGAGCACGCCGTCGGTGCGGTGTCGCAGGTCGTCCACCCCGCTGAAGGCGGACTCCGCACCGAACGCGCCGAGGCTCTCCCCGAACACCAGCAGCTTCGGCCGCTGCGCCGCGGGCAACTCCGACCATCTCGCGTACACCTGGTTGAACAGCTCGCGCCCGGCCGCCTTGGCCCGGTCCCGGTCCACCGCGAACGACAGCCAGCTGGGCAGGAAGGAGTACTGCATCGCGACCAGCGCGGTGTCGCCGTTGTACATGTACTCCAACGGATCCACCGAGTGCCGGTCCACCCAGCCGGTACCGGTGGTGGTGATGACGCAGAGCACCCGGCGGTTGAACGCGCCCGTACGCTCCAGTTCGCGGATCGCCATCGCGGCCCGGTCGCGCAGCTCGTCGGCCGACTCGATGCCGACGTACACCCGGATCGGTTGCGTCGCGGGCGTACCGCTGAACCGGGTCAGGCTGTCGATCGACGGCCCGCCGACCACGAAGTTGCGCCCGTACCGGCCGAGCGAGGCCCACGGTACGAGCGACGCCGGGCTGCCGGACAGCTGGTACGCGTGCGGGGGTGAGGTTCCCGGGGTCACCTCGCCGTTGAGGTTCTTGAAGCTGTTGTTCGCGCCGGCGATCAGTACGTTCGCCACCAAGCCCTGCAGCACCAGGATCAGCAGCACGACCACGCCGAGCGTGGCGGTGATCCGGGCGGCGGTCGCCGGGATCCACCGGCTGAACACCCGCCCGAGTGCGCGTACCACCGCGCGCAGCAGCCGGGCGATCGCGAGCAGCACCGCGAAGAACAGCGCGGCCAGCAACGGAACCCCGAGGTACCCGCCGGTCGGCGGCGGCGCCATCCCCATCAGCTGGTAGATCTGGCGCTGCCACTGCGCGCTCTGGTAGAGGAAGGCGATCCCGAACACCGTCGCGGTGCTGTAACAGATGCGCCAGGCCAGCGTCCGCCCCTCCGGCGTAGGTCGCCAGCGGACCACCCGGCGGGCCAGGTACCCGGCGATCGCGCCGACGCCGTACCCGGTCGCGGTGAGGATGCCGCTGATCGCGCCCTGCAGGTACCACGGCCGCGGCAGCAGCGACGGGGTCAGTGAGAGGCAGAAGAACGCCGCGGCGAACGCGACGGCGATCAGGTCGAGCCGCCAGAGCCGCAGACCGGCGCGGCCCAGTCCGGCCAGCCGTACCGTCACGGTCACGGTGCGAGCCAACGGGTCATCATGCACGCGGCGCGCAGCGCCCCGGGCAGGCGGGTGACACCCCTGGCCGGGGCGGTAGGACCGAAGATACGGATACCGCAGTGTACGGGTGTACCGCCCGGCCGGACGGGTAGGCGTCGCCGCGCTCCCAGGACAGCAACGGCGCCGGGCAGGTCTGTGTTGGCCCTGCTCAGCACGGGCGGCATGTCGGTTATGTCGGTCTCGTGGCTGACCCGCCCCAGCGATCCCGATCAATCATGGTCCGCCTCACTATTACCCGGCCTGAGCTTGGTTTTGCGGCCCCTGTTCGGCAGGGTCAACGCCTTGTGCCGGAGATCACCCCCGTTCTCCGGCCACCTTCAGCGTGGAAGGACCGCGGATGCCCGCGAGTGGGACGCCACCGCCGAGAACCCGTCGTCGGGTGCGTACGGGATTCCGCAGGCGCTGCCCGGGGACAAGATGGCCAGCGCCGGCTCGGACTGGGCCACCAATCCGGCCACCCAGATCAGGTGGGGACTCGGCTACATCCGCGAGGTGTACGGCACACCGGCCGGCGCGTGGGTCTTCTGGCAGGCGAACAACTGGTACTAGGTTGCCTCAAACCGGGCGGGTACGCCGCAGCCACAGCAGGCCCAGCACCGGCAACACCAGCGGGACGAACCCGTAGCCCGAGCCGTAGGCGGACCAGACGGTCTGATCCGGGAATGCGGACGGCGCCAGCAGGCTCGCCGTACCGGCCGTGAGCACGCCGACCAGCTCGATGCTGCAGCAGGTCAGAGCGAGCCCGCGGGAGGTTCGGGCCAGCCCGATCGCGGCGACCAGGTAGATCACCGCAGCGACCCCGGAGAGCAGGTAGGCCAGCGGGGCGTCGGCGAACTTGGTGGCGATCTGCACCCCGGAGCGCGCCCCGGCGGCGAGTGCGAACAGCGCGTACACCCCGACCAGCACCCGCCCGGGCCCGGTACCGGTCGACCGCTGCTCAGCCACGCCACACCTGTTGCAGCCGGAGCATCAGTACGGCCATCACGAGCGCACCCGCGGCCACGACCACGGCGCCCCACTTGGTGCGTTCGAGCACCGCCAGTGCGCCGGCCCCGGGCGGTACGAGCAGCGCCGCCGCGAGGTACCCGACGAAGACCGGCACCGAGCCGGGCCGCTCGCCGCCGGCCATCCGTACGATCGCGACCGCCGCCTGTACCAGCATGAGCAGCTCAACGACGGCGAGCCCGGCCAGGTGGCTGCGCCCGGCGGGGCGGTCGCGACGGACCGCGACAAACGCCCACACGGCTACCAGCAGCGACGCGACAGTCACCGCGATGGCCAGTTGGTCCACCATGGCGGCCACTCTCGCACAGCCCGCGGCGCTAACTGCAAGCAGTGTGTTGTACGCACAGGGTGAAAGGCACGAAGTGCCCGCAGTTTGTGCGGAAACGGTGGACTAGCGCGCCCGCGTGGTTCCGGTAAAGTGACGGCCGGCCGCCGGCAGTGCGGCGTCGCGAGCGACGCCCACGGCGGCCGCCGCCGAATCGCACGGGTGGGCCAAACCCCCGGCCCCACCCGGCGAGCCGGGAACCCACAGTTCCCGGGGTGAATCCGCGGGCCACCGCGGTAGGGCTTCGTTCTTCGGCCCGAACCCGTCAGCTAACCCGGCAGGCGGTTGACGAGAGGAACGGCGCACGTGACGCTCACCGCACACGTACGGCGCTTGGCCGTCTTGACGGTCACGCTCGTGGCCGGCGCGGCAGTCTCTCTAGGGCCGCCCGCAGGAGCCGGGCCCGGCCTGCCGGTCGCCGATCCCGAGGGCGGCACCAAGACCCTGCGCGATCAGCTCGACCTGGCCGGCCGCGGCTATCTCGAGGCCAAAGCGCGCTTTGACGCCTCGAAGCAGCTGGAGGCGTCGCTCACCGCCAACCGGAAGGCGACCGAGCTGCACCTGGCGATGCTGACCGAGCAGGTCGGTGCGCTCGCCGCGCTCTCCTACCGGACCGGCCGGCTCGGCGCGGTCAGTGCCCTGCTGGACAGCCACTCGCCGGACGCGTTCCTGCAGCGGGCCACCCAGGTGGAGACGCTGTCGCTGCACCAGGACGCCCAGCTGCACCTGCTCGCGACGACCCGCCGCGAGCTTGCCCAACAGACCGACCGGCTCAACGCCGAGTTGCTGGTGCAGAACCAGCAGCTGGCCGCGATGGAGAAGCGTAAGCGGGACGCCGAACGAGCCCTGGTCGCCGCGGGCGGCGGTGCCGCGTCCGGCGGCTTCGTCGCGACGAGCTCACCGGCGGCGAAGCCGGCCCCGCGCAACCCGGACGGCAGTTGGCCCAAGGAGTCCTGCACGGTCGACGACCCGACCACCTCCGGCTGCATCACCCCGCGGATGTACCACGCGTACCTGCAGACCAAGGCGGCCGGCTTCAACCACTACGTGTCCTGCTACCGATCCGGCGGGGACGGTGAGCATCCGAAGGGACGCGCCTGTGACTGGGCGGCCGCGGTGAGCGGGTTCGGTGGGGTGGCGACCGGCGCCGAGAAGGACTACGGGAACCGGCTGGCCAGCTTCTATCTCGCCAACGCCGATCGGTTGGCGGTGCTGTACGTGATCTGGTTCAAACAGATCTGGATGCCCGGGCTCGGCTGGCGTACGTACAGCAGCGGCAACGGTGATCCGGCCAGCGACCACACCAACCACGTACACCTGTCGGTGCTATAGGTCGCCCCGGTCGAGGTCGCCTCAGTCGAGCGAGTCGGCAATCTTGTTCAGCGCGGTGAGGGTCTCGGTCTCGTCGTACGAGACCTCCACCAGCTTCTCGAAGATGGCCTCGTACGTGGATATCTCGCTGGCTCGATCCCGGAGCACCATGTCGGTCGGCGCGTTCTCCAGGTACAGCACGGTGTCATCGGCCGCATCGGCGAAGTCAAGCAGCGCAAACGACCCGTACAGGCCGGGGTGTGCGCCGGCCTGGAACGGCAACCACCGCAGCTCGATGTAGTCCGCCGCGGCCAGGTCAGCAAGGTGCCGCAGCTGATCCCGCATCACCGCCGGCCCACCGACCATGCGCCGGACCACGGCTTCGTCCAGCACCGCGGTGTACTGCGGCGGTTCATCGCGACCCAGTACGTCGCTGATCCGGGTCAGCCGGACGTCGATGAGCCTCTCGACATCCTCCGGCTCGCGTGGAATCGCGACACTGCTCGGGATCATCGCCCGGGTGTAGGCCTCGGACTGCAAGAGCCCCGGCACCACGGTCGGATGGTAGTACCGGATCTTCGAGGCCTCGGCCTCGAACCCGATGAACTCGAGATACGGCCCGCTGAGAACATCCCGGTAGTCCGACCACCACATCCGCTTCCGAGACCGCCGGGCGAGATCCAGCAGGTCGTTCATCTGGTCGCCGGCGCCCATCCCGTAGAGGGCGAGCAGGGCTCTGAGGTCGTTCGTGGAGATCCCGACCGTGCCGGCCTCGATCCGCAC
>DASRRF010000474.1:0-2145 GCA_035695905.1 Micromonosporaceae bacterium
CGATGAAGTTCCCGCACTTTATCCGCTCGCAGAAGCGGCTGCCGGACATCGGGGTACGGGACAACACGATGCAATGGGACTTCTGGACGCTGAACCCCGAGTCGGCGCACCAGGTCACCTGGCTCTTCGGGGACCGGGGTACCCCGCGCTCGTGGCGGAACATGAACGGGTACGGCTCGCACACGTACCTGTGGGCGAACGCGGCCGGCGAGAAGTTCTGGGTGAAGTACCACTTCAAGACCGACCAGGGCGTCGAGTGCTTCACCGCGGAGGAAGCGGCCGCGATGGTCGCCGAGGATCCGGACTTCCACCGGCGGGACCTGTTCGACGCGATCCGGGACGGCAACCATCCATCGTGGACACTCCAGGTCCAGGTGATGCCGTACGACCGGGCGCCGTCCTACCGGTTCAACCCGTTCGACCTGACCAAGGTGTGGCCGCACGCGGACTACCCGCTGATCCGGGTCGGCCGGCTGGTGCTCGTCCGCAACCCGTCGAACTTCTTCGCCGAGATCGAACAGGCGGCGTTCGAACCGTCGGCGCTGGTACCCGGCATCGGCATCTCGCCGGACAAGATGCTGCTCGGCCGGATGTTCGCGTACGCGGACACGCACCGGCACCGGATCGGCCCGAACTATCTCCAGCTGCCGGTGAACCAGCCGAGGGTGCCGGTACACAGCTACGCGTTCGACGGCGCGATGCGGTACGAGCACACCGGCGCGCAGCCGGTCTACGCGCCGAACTCGTTCGGCGGGCCGGCATCGGACTCCGGCGCGGACAACCTCGGCTGGCACGCCGACGGGGAGCTGGTCCGCTCGGCGTACTCGCTGCACGCCGAGGACGACGACTTCGGCCAGCCCGGTACGTTGGTCCGCGACGTCCTGGACGGCGCGGCCCGGGCCCGGCTGGTGTCCAATGTGGTCGGACACCTGCGCGGCGGGGTCTCCGGCGTGGTCCTTGAGCGGGCGCTGGACTACTGGCGCTCGATCGACAAGACCCTCGGCGACGCGATCGCCACCCGCATCTGACCCGCGGCCGGGATCCTGGGTTGGATCCGGCGGGAAGCGCACAAATCGGGCACTCGGCGTGGGAGTGGCCGTACGATGGGTGGGAGTTGGGAATCGTCGCGGGGACGGCTAGCGTTGGCCCCGACGGAGTTTCGTTTCAGGCACCGGCGTCAGGAGCATCCGTGAGCACTTCCACCGCAGACGCGGCACAGACCACCCCGACCACCGTCGTACTCACCGACGTGGCCGCGCAGAAGGTCAAGGCCCTGATCGAGCAGGAGGGTCGCGACGACCTCCGGCTGCGGGTCGCGGTGCAGCCGGGTGGCTGCTCGGGCCTGCGCTACCAGCTGTTCTTCGACGAGCGGTCGCTTGATGGGGATGTGGTCAGCGACTTCGGCGGCGTCGAGGTCGTGGTCGACCGGATGAGCGCGCCATACCTGACCGGGGCCACGATCGACTTCGCCGATCGGATCGACGCGCAGGGCTTCACGATCGACAACCCCAACGCGGGTGGTTCGTGTGCCTGCGGCGACTCGTTCCACTGAGAAGCCCTAGGGTGCCGGCGGGGGAGCCCTTGTTAGGCTGACGCGGCGCACGTGACCGCCGACACACTCCGAGGGCCGCATGAAGATCGCCGTTACGGGTTCGATCGCCACCGACCATCTGATGCACTTCCCCGGTCGGTTCGCCCATCAGCTGCTGCCCGAGCAGTTGCACAAGGTGTCCCTGTCCTTCCTGGTGGACGACCTGGTGGTACGACGCGGCGGGATCGCGGCGAACATCGCGTTCGGGATGGCCCAGCTCGGCCTGCGCCCGATCCTGCTCGGCGCGGTCGGCGCCGACTTCGCCGACTACCGGTCCTGGCTGGAGCGGCATGGCGTGGACTGCGAGTCGGTGCACGTCAGCGACGTCGCACACACCGCGCGGTTCGTCTGTACGACCGACGAGGATATGTGCCAGATCGCGTCGTTCTATGCCGGTGCGATGAGCGAGGCGCGCAACATCGAGCTGGAGCCGGTCGCGGAGCGGCTCGGCGGGATCGACCTCGTGCTCGTGTGCGCCAACGACCCCGAGGCGATGGTGCGCCACACCGCCGAGTGCCGCACCCGCAACCTGCCGTTCGCCGCCGACCCGTCCC
>DASRRF010000475.1:0-12786 GCA_035695905.1 Micromonosporaceae bacterium
AGGTCGAAGCAGAACTTCCAAAACTCGGTGCCCTCGTCGGCGAGAAGGCCGTCGAGGGAGTAGTTGAACACTGTCGCTATCAGCTTCCGCATGATCAGAACTCCGTGGTCTCGGGTCGTCTGGGGACCGTGCTTGCTAGGGGAACGTGCCTGTGGCGGACCGCAGCGCTCGCGTGGCCGCGGCGTCTGTGGCCTGCCGCTAGTTCTTCAGACGCCACTGCCGCCCGGGAGTCATCGGTGCCCGGTCAACTGACCGGTTGCGCGGTCAGGTACCGGGGTGTCTACTCGCCGCTGCCGATCGCGGCGATGCCGCCAGTATCGCTGGTTGGTTTGAGTTGGGCCATGGACCCCTCGGACAGGTAGCGGCGCTCGCCTGATTGCCACTCGTCGTGCATGTCGGCCAGGATCGCGCCGACGAGCCGTATGACGGCCGCCTCGTTGGGGAAGATGCCGACCACCCGGGCCCGGCGTTTGCTCTCCTTGCTCACTCGCTCGAGCGGGTTGGTGCTCCAGATCTTTGGCCAGTGCGGTCGGGGGAACGCGGTGAACGCCGACACTTCCGCCTTGGCCGCGTCCATGAGCGTGCCGATTTTCGGGAAGCGGCCGGCGAGCTGGTCGCGCACCTCGTCCCAGGTCGCGGCGACAGTAGCGGCGTCGGGTTGGGCGAAGATCGTGCCGAACACGGCGGCGACCATGTCGCTGTGCGTCTCGGGCACGTGCGCCAACAGTTGCGGGCGAAGTGGACCCGGCAGCGCTGATGGGCCGTGCCTTGCAACGAGCGCCTGAGCGCGTACAACGCCTGGTCGATGCGGCGGCGCGGTTCGAGAATCAGCGGAAAGCGCCGGGCGAGGCGAAGCTGTACCCGGCGACGCCCGCAGCCAGTGACTACTCAAAGTAACCGACTTCAGGGGTATCTGGCGGCAAGGTAGGTTCGACGCCGGCGAGTCCTGATACGTCCGAGCAGCAACGGAGCAACACGAAGATCATCTGTACGACTCTGAGGCCGCCTGATCGGGCATAATCGCAGGTCAGCGCCTTACGTTACGGGCTGCTAGCTGAATTGGCAGAGCAGCGAACTTTTAACCATTTCCCGCACATTCTTGAAAGTTTTTCTGTCCTTTCCCGAGGAGTCATTGCTACGGGGGCTGGATACCGGCCGGTGCCTTTCCCCACAGACAGTGACTGGCACCACGCTCAGGCAAATCAACTTCTTGTCTTCGGGTGAAGGCGTCATGCGACTTGCGCCGTACAAGGCAGGGTCTGTAATGAGCTCCGGCTGGAAGTCATACGACAGCACCCAGCGAAAGCACATCTTGCGACGGCCACGGCGGGGTGCCTGCCTTAGCTTGAGGTGGTCGGCGCGGGCGAGCGCGATTGCGCTGCTGTCGTACGGTGTGCCGCTCTGAAGCGCTTGGACTGTTCCGGATGGCTGTTCCAGGTGGGGAGGGCCCGGCGGAGATCCGGTGGCCCGGTCACCATAATGGCCCCGGCCCGCGAGGCGGTACCCACTCGACCAGCCCCGGATGCCAGCGGGCGAACCCGACCATGTCGTGAATCGTGACGACTACGTCGTCCCCGAAGCCGGGGTCGAAGGCGCACAACTCGGCTGACTCACGCCCACACCGCCAGTGCGTTTGGGACCTGCGCCATCTCGCCGAGCAGGCGGACCTGTAGCCGCTACCCGGCTTCGACCGCCACCGGGACGACGTCCTCGACGCGCAGTACGCGCAGGACCTCGATGCTCGGTGAGGACTCCGAGCGCAGCCGGCCCGCCTGCCGGGTGATCGCCTCGTCGAGGAGCTGGCGGGCGTACCGGCCGTTGCCGAGGGAGCCGCCGGTCGCGATCCGCTCGACGTGACCGCGTACCGCCGTGAGGGTTTCTCCCGGGCACTCGTAGCCGTCGGCGCGGGCCATAGCCTCGAAGATCGCCACCAGCTCGTCGGGGCTGTACGGCTCGAACTCGATGTGGCGGGTGAAGCGGGACCGCAGACCCGGGTTCGCGGCGAGGAAGGCGGCCATCTCCCGCTCGTACCCGGCGACGATCACGACCACCTCCTCGCGGTGGTCCTCCATGAGCTTGACCAGCGTGTCGACCGCCTCGCGGCCGAAGTCGTTGCCGCGATCCGGCGGGGTGAGGGCGTACGCCTCGTCGATGAACAGCACCCCGCCGCGGGCGCGGTCGAACGCCTCACGGGTGCGTTGTGCAGTGTGGCCGACGTACTCGCCGACCAGGTCAGCCCGGGACGCCTCGACCACCTGGCCGCGGGTCAGGACGCCGAGCGCGGCGAGCAGCCGCCCGTACAGCCGGGCCACGGTGGTCTTGCCGGTGCCGGGCGGGCCGGAGAAGACGAGGTGGCGGGAGACAGACGGTGTGGGCAGCCCGGCGCGGGTACGGGCCCGTACGCTCGCCAGCAGGTCGATCAGCTCCGAGACCTCCCGCTTGACTGCCGCCAGCCCCACCATGGCGTTCAGCTCCGCCAGCAGCGGGTCGACCGGTCCTTCGGGCGCGGGCTCGTCGGTTACCGCCGCCGCCTCGGACAGGTCCTGGGGAAGCAGCTGCGCCAACGCGACACCCGACGCGTCGCCGGCCTGGGCGAGGCGGTACGCCTGCCGCTCGATCATCTCCTCGAACGTCTTGCGCGCCACCCGCGCGTTGCCGAACGACTCGGTACGCGGCATCGCTTCGAACAGCGCTCCCAGCGCCAGCCGGGTGTCGTACTCCAGCGAATAGTGGTGCGTGCGGCACAGCCCCTCGACGATCGTCACCAGCTCGTCGGTGGAGTAGCTGTCGAACTCGATGGTCTTCGAGAACCGCGATGCGAGCCCCGGGTTGCCGTCGAGGAACTCGCGCATCTGGGTCGAGTAGCCGGCCGCGATCACCACAAGCTCGTCGCGGTGGTCCTCCATCAGCTTGACCAGCGTGTCTAGCGCCTCCCGGCCGAAGTCGTGGCCGGACCCGCCGCTGACCGGCTTGAGGGTGTACGCCTCGTCGATGAACAGCACCCCGCCGAGCGCCTCGGTGAACTTCGCTGTGGTCCTCGGGGCGGTGGCGCCGATGTGCTCGTCGACCAGGTCCGCCCGCGACACCTCGACCAGCTGGCCGCCGGGCAGCACGTTGAGCGCGGCGAGGATCCTGCCGTACAGCCGGGCCACGGTGGTCTTTCCGGTGCCGGGCGCGCCGGCGAAGACCATGTGGCGGGACATCGGCGGCATGGGCAGTCCGGCTTCGGCGCGGCGCTGCGCGATCCGGTTCAGCCCGACCAGAGTCGCGACCTCGCGCTTGACGCCGGCGAGGCCGACCATGGCGTCCAGCTCGGCCAGCAGCGGCACGGCCGCGTCACCGTCCGGCTGCGGCCCGGCCCTGTCGCCGTCGGGCTTCGACGGTTGCGGCCCGGCCCCGTTGACGGAACGCGGGGGTACGGCACCCGCCCGTTCGGCGGGCTGGTCGCGTACCGCCGTGTCGGTGACCGGTACCGGTGCGGTGGTCTCGACCAGGACGCCGCCGCCTCCGTTGTCGAGCACTTCGCAGCGGGTGACCCGGCCTCGGGAGCCGTTGGCGTACCGGGCGCCGGGGCCGCCGCAGTCGTGGATGCGGGTGTCTTCGAGGACCAGCTCCGAGGCGGCTTCCGCGGCGGCGCCGGTACCGGTGACGGCACTAACGACCGAGGCACGGACGGTGACGCTGCCACCGGACGTGGCGACGATGCCCTGCGTACCGCCCCGTACTTCCAGGTCGCTGACCGCGAGGACGGCCCCCTCCGACGCCTGTACGGCCACGCCGCAGCACTCCACTGTGGACCTCAGCAGCGTGCCGCGTGCGCCGGCGGAGTGCAGGCCGTACTCGACACTGTCGCGGATCGTCAGACCGGACAGCTCGGGGTCCGCCTCGCCGCGCACCATCACTCCGGTACGGCCCCCCGCCACGGTGGTGCCGGTGACCCGTCCACCAGCCTCGCCGTCGTACAGCACCCCGGCTTCGGCGCCGCCGTCGATGCGGCACCGCACCACCTCGGGTGCGGCCGAGCCGGTGACCGCGAGGGCGGGCATTGACGTCTGGGCGATCTCGCACTCGGAGAGCTGCCCTCTCGCCTGCTCCACCGCCAGCACACCGTGCCCGCCGGTCTCCGCGATCCGGCAGCGGTGCAGCGCCGGGCCGGCGTCGCCGCCGAGCACCACCCCGTGACCCCCGGCGCCGGTCAGCTCGCAGTCCTCCAGCACGGCCGACCCGCCGGTGGCGACCAGCCCGGCGCCGGGCGTATCCCGGATCACCGTCCTGGACAGGCGTACGGCGCCGCCCTCCTCGACCGCCACCGCGGGACCGTCGACCCCGGTGATCTCGCAGTCGCGCAGCCGGCCACGGCCACCCTGCACGGACAGCAGACCGGCGCCGCGTACGTCGGAGACCACGCAATCACGCAGATCGGGGTCGGCTCCTGAGGTGATGACGGCGCCTGTGCCCGCGACGTTCCTGATCCGGGTGGCCGACAGCTCGCCGGTGGCGTCGCGTTCCATCAGCAACCCGGCGCCGCCAGTGTTCTCCACGGTGCAGTCGCTCAACTCCAGCCGGGCGCCGGTGGCGTGCACCGCGAGCACGCCGTCGGCCCGGACGTCGCAGTCGACCATCCGCAGCCGCCCGGCACCGGCCTGCACCGCGGGGAACTTCTCGTTGCCGCCGACCACGGTGATGCCGCGCAGCGTCACCGACGCCCCGGCCGAGAACACCGCGAGTCCATCCGGCGCGCGCAGGGTGACGGTGCCGCGCCCCTCCTCGGCGACGAGGGTGGCGTCGACGGTGAGCCGCAGTTCCTCCCGGTACTCCCCGGGCTGGATGACGATCGTCGCCCTCGGCCCCGCGACGGCCAGCGCGTCGGAGATCCGCGGCACGCAGCCCGGGTCATCCTGCGAAACCGACACCACGCGCTCCACCACTCGTGTACCCCTTCAGGTTGTCGCCGGTCGGTGGGGGTGCGTACCGCCGGCCGCGTTCGTCTAGTCCGGGCACGAACCCGAGGTGGCACAGCGGCCGCTCCGCCGGGCCTCGGGGCAGCGCGCCGCGCAGCCGGTCCAGCAGCCGGTCGTCGCCGGTGGTGCGCCCCCGCCGCTCGCCGGTACGGTCGCGCAGCAGCACCCGCAGCGGACCACGGCCGTCGGTCGGCGGGTCGACCGCCAGCACCGCGAACCGGCTGCCCGGGGCGAACACCGCACTGCCCGCGCGGAACCGCCCGAGTTGATGCGCGCTCACCGACCAGATCACGTACTCGACCGGCGCGTCCGGTGACCGCCCGCCGGAGATGTCGGCGTCGACGAAGGCCGGCTCGACCAACTCATCCCCGGCGCGGTACGCGCCCGCCACCGCCTCCGCGTCGTTCCCGGCGGCGAACACCGGACCCAGTACGGCCGGCAGCCGCCGCAGCCCGCGCAGCGCGGCCCGCGCCAGGATCGTCGTACGGTCGTCGGCGCCGGTACGCAGCGCCTTGTTCACCTGGTCCCGCTCGCCCGCGTGGTACGCGCACAACGCCACCAACTCGGGCACCAGCTCCGCCGGCTTCCCGGTCGCACGCATCCCGGGCTCCTCGGCGAGGGTACGGGTGACCAGCCGGGCGTACACGTCGTAACGCCCGTTGAGCACCCGCCGCAGTTCGGCCCGGTCGCCGTCGCCCCAGCCGGTGTCCGTGAGCCACACATCGGGCCGGACCACCGGGGGTGGTCCGGTCGAACGTGGCGCCGGGCTGGGACCCCCCGGCCCCGTGGTACGCGACCACCGGGCCGGGCCCAGCAGCGCGACACTCTCGGCGAGCAGCGGCGTCGGCGCCGGCTCCACCGGGTGGGCCGCCCCGCCGGTACTGGTGTCCACCGTTCTCCCTCCGCGGTGCGCCGGCACAGCGTCACCGCGTACTCACAACGGCTACGGTGCGGGCCGGGTTCACCGTGATCCGGGCGAGGCGGCGTGGACTCACCCAAGCGACGCGGCCGTTGTCGCTCGGTGGGGAGGACCACCGCCTGACCTGAAGCTCACCGCGTGAGACGTGCTCCAAGCCTCGCGGTTCAGCCGGTAACGAGTCGCTCGCGATTCAGCTGCGGCGCGCTGCGTGCGCCCACTGGTAGATGCCCGCCACCGCTTGCTGTGGCGTGGCCTGCCGCCACTTCTCGTTCCCGGTCAGGTCTGCGGCCAAGCCGGGTAGCTCTGCGGGGGTGGGAACATCGTCGACCCATTCCTCAACCACCAGCCAGGTGATGAAGTCACGGAAGTCATTAAGGACGCGCGGATCTGCCCGCTCGCCGTACAACTGGGTGGACAGTTCGGCCAGCGCGCGGATGAACCGGGGATCGTCAGGATCTGCCGGCCCCGCGGCGGGCACGACCGCATCCGCTGCCGCGTCCTCGTCGTCCAAGCCGGACGGTTCCGGTCCCGCGATACCACCAGCGCCACCCAGGTTCTGCGCCGACGGGTCGGCCCGCCCGACCGCCTCCGCCTGACCGGCGCCGGGTCCGGCGATGCGGCCACGCTTGGCCGGCGCCTCGTCCGCGTCGTCGTCACGGCGGCGTTTCGTTCCGCTCTGCCGAGCCGCACCCGAGGGCGCGGCGGCGACCCCGGCACGGGCTTCGCGCGGCACGTCACCCCGGTCTTGGGTGCGGTCCGTCGCCGCTGACGGCGCCGGCGTTGCATGCGAGGGCTCGGTCGGCGCATGCCCGGACCCCAGGTGGGTGAAACGATGCAGGATCGCGGTGATCTCATCGACGGCTGGATCGGCGGCGCGGGGCTCGGGAGGGTGTGCGGGTCCCGGCTGCAGGGTGAGCTGGCTCAGCGCGGCAGAGAGCTCGTCGGTCGGGTCGAATTCGGGGAGTCTATGGGTGAACTCGGCGAGGTACCAGTCCGGGTACGGCCGGGCCTGGAAGTTGTGCAGATCAGCCAGCAATTGGTCCACCGGTTTGGTCCAGTGTTCGGCCAGTAGCTCCTCCACCGCACCGGCCAGCTGCGCGACCGCGGCCACCTTGGGTCCGCTGTCATGCAACTGGGCACGCAGCTGGTCGGCCAGCGCGGTGCCAGGGTTCTGCCGGATCTGCTGCAGAGCCCTGGCCAACGCCTGTGGCCGGGTGTCGGGATCAAACAAAGGCCCCAGCGTGCTCGGCTTACCCAGCCCCAACGCCGCACCCACCCGGAGGAACTGCATCGGCCGGAAGGTCATGTTCCGGGCCTTGAACGTTATTCCGTGTCTGGCCAACACCCCGAACCGACGCAATGTGCGTCCCGGTTGCAGGATCTGCCAGCCGGTGATCTGCCCCGCGTCGCCGGCGCGCGGCCGCAACACCTCGCGCACATCATGGGCGTTGAATGTGGTCTTCGTGCCATGAGCCGAGGTGAGCACCCGGGCCGCTGGATCGGCTAGGAACCGCGAATGCTCCTCGGTGAGCAGACCCAACTGGCGCAGCCGGACATGCAGACCCAGGGACACATCCGGCATGCCCAAGGCGTTGGCGACGTCCTGACCCAGCGCGCTGATGACCTGCTCCACATACCGGCTGTTCAGCAGCAAGTTCTGCTCCGAGAAGTAGCCCATCGGCTGGTCCCCCCGGTCCATGATCTGCCGCTGAAGCTGATCGGCCTCGACCAGCACCAACGTCAGTCTGGCGTCATCACTGAGCCGCCCGGGCGGGGTGCCCGGTGGGGCCGCGCCCCGCGGGCCGTACTCGAGCTCCTCAGGGCTGAAGTCATACCCGCCACCCACACGCACCAACGGGCTAGGCCCTTCGGATGCGCTGTCGCGGATCTCCTGGGCGTAGCGGGGCAACAGCGAAACCCTGTTGCCGCCAGCCGGGTTGGTCGTGTCGACGACATCACTGTCGCAGAGAAGGATAAAGACCTCACCGTTGCAAAGCCACAACTCCAGCAGCCGCGACAGCGCCGACCAGCTTGCCAGCATCGCCTGACGCACACCAGCGAACGGGAACCGCAACCTATACCGCGTCGGTTCGCGCATCATCACATGCCGCAACACGTCGGCGTCCACCAAGGTCTGCCCGACCTGACCGTCCTCCCACACCGGCGGGTCCAGCATCTGCCCGATCACGGTGGCCACACCTGGAGCGACCCGGTCGACCTCCCGCTGCCAGTAGTCGACCTCCTCGGCCAACTCCTGCTCATACAAAGCAGTGGTGCCATAGGGCAGCCCTCCGCGGTACTGAGCCCGATGCCGGTTCGGGTCATTGAAACGGTTGATCGCAATAACCATCCGCAGCCGCGACTCCCACTCACGTCCGGCCGCCTTCTTATACATCGCCACCAACTCCGCCGGGGACCGGTGCTCGTTGGTATACCCCACTCCACGGGGCCGGTAAGGCACCGGCACTGTCACCAGGAACCCCACCGCCCCCGGCTCGTACCTCCCCGAAGCCGCCGGCGCCGCCGCACCGACATGCAGCTCCCGCACCACCCACGTCGCGTGATGCTTCCACTTGACCGTCCGCTCAAGCTGGTCCCGCAACGACTGCTCCGTGGCGGCCACCTCACCGAGCCGCCGCACCCGGGCCGGCTCCGAAACCCGGAAGAACGGCGCACCCGACCGCGCCCAACCTGGCGCGCTGCGGCTCACCCCACCCGGCGCCACCCGACCCAACGCGGTCCCACCCGCGCCGGGCCCGCCATCAACGTCCATGGCATCAACACCGCGGTCACTGCCGTCATCAACGTCCATGGCATCGACACCGCGGCCACCTCGCACGCCACCAGACACACCACGACGCAGCCCGCCATCGGCGGGCGCTTCATCCAGGGACTCGGTCGCCCAGTAATGACGCGCGTCCCTGTCCCGGAACACCAACAGCTCCGGAGCCGGGTCAGCCGCCGGGAGACCACTGTTGTCAACTGCCCACCCGGCATTGTCCACATGGGTCGCCCTAACCCCGAACTCCCGCGACAGAAGCCACAGCGCTAGATCGGCCGCGACGGTACGCCACACCCCCATCGACGCCAGGTCAGCCGCGACTCGCTCCGCCGACAGCCCCATCGCCGTCAGCAGATTGTTCAACGTCTCGTTGCCCTCCGCCACAGCATCCTGGAACGCCCTCGCGAGTCGCCGACGCAACCCGAACACGGTCACCGACGCCAACTGCGACACACCCGGATGCGTCTGCCGCAACGTATGACGCCGCGCCGTCTCAATCACCGAATGGTAGAAACAATCCCCATCCGCCCGCACCCACCGCAACGCCAACCGCGCCCCGTCCCGAACCAACACCCGCTCACCGGAATCGCCACCCAGCACCGCAAAAGGTGGCCGCGCCGCGCCCGCCCCACCGCTGCTACCCCCGATCCACTGCCGAACCTGAGACGCACCAACCCCCAACCAACCCGCCAACATCTCGACGGTGCCATCAGCAGACCGGACCTGCTCATCCAGCCCCGCCCACACCCGCACCGCAGCACCCGCCAACAGATCCTCCACCCCCGCAGACAACAACCCCTCCACACCCTCATCCCAAACCCGCACGCCCAACCGATCCAGCACAGTCACCAACGGCTCGGCGTCATCCAACCCGCCGCCACCAGGCATCCATGCCGCCACCCGCGCCCGCACCTGCGACCCCACCCGGAAACCAGACACCCCAGCCAAAGCCCCGCCGCCCGTTTCTGCCGTCTGCGACGCATCCAGCCACAGCCGCACCACCGTCCGCGGCACCCCGTACAACTCAGCCAGACCCGCCTCCCCGAACACCCGACCAGTCCTCGGATCAACCCCTCTAGCCGAGTCCCACATCCGCAGCGCCGACTCCTGGAACACCCCCCACCACTCCGGCCTCAACCCACCACGCGAACGGACCGGCACCGCATCAAAACCCGACACACCCTGGTGCGACAGAAAGTCCCACAACGACACGACACCCGCCTCACCCAACTCCCGGGCACGCGCCTCCCACAAACCCACCAACCGCAGCCGCTCCAAATCAGAACCGGACCCCACATCCGGCCCAACATCCGCAGCCGGAACGGAAGAATCCACAAACGAACCCGAAACACTCGTCAAATCAGAAGAATCATCCCCGAGGTCCGCAGCCGGAACGGAAGGACCCACAGAGGAACTCGAAAGACTCGTCAAATCAGAAGAATCATCCCCGACGACCCGTTGTCCCCGCCGCGGAGGGCGCCGACGTTCCACAACCACGGCATCAGACGCCACATCCCCAGACAACTCACGCCGCTCCTCAACCAGCCATCTGCTCAGCATTACGCCATGGACGCCCACCCACGTCCCCACTCGGAGAATGGTGGGTTTATTGCCGGTCTCCGGATTCCGGAGTTCCATCAGTTTCCGGGCATGCTCCTTGATCACCGCCGCAACCGCCGGTACGTAGGGATTACCGCCGCTGCCACCGCCGGTTCGTACCCCCTTGCCCCGCAGCAGCTTCAGTAAGGACTGCATCGGGTGCTGCTCCGGAAATCCAGCATCCGTCAACTGGCCCCACCACGCATCGATCGCGTCCCGCACCTCGTGGTCGCTGACATCCACCTCATCACCAGCCGGCGCTGCCGGCGCCGCCCTCAGCAAGTCCGCCACCGTGTTGAAGTGGACGCCCAGCCACGCCGCCAGGCGTGGATGGCTGGGATTGTTGGTCTTCGAATCACGGAGGTTCCGCAGCCGCCAGCCCTCCTCCCGGAGAACATTCCAAACGTCAGGCACGTAGGGCCTACCTGCGCCGCCGGTCTCTACCCCCAGGCTCCGCAGCAGGGCCAACAAGTGCTGGACCGGGTGCTGCTCCGGCAACCCGGCACCCACCAACTCGGCCCGCCACGCATCGATCGCGTCCCGCAATCTCGGGTCGCCGGCACGCATCCCCGCTGCCGGCACCGTCGGCTCCGCCTTCTGCCATTTCGCAACCATGTGGCTGTCGACGCCCAGCCACTCCGCCAGCTTGGCGTTACTAGGGGTGCTGTTGGTCTTACGATCACGGTATTGCCGCAGCTTCCGGTACTCCGCCTTGAGCAGCTCCAGAACCTCCGGCACCAAGGGGGTGCCCACGACGCCGCCGGTCTGTACTCCCTTGCTCCGCAGCAGGTCCAACAAACTCTGCTCCAGAATCCCGGCACCGGCCAACTGGGCCCGCCATGCCGCGACTGCCTGCTGGACTGCCGGGGCATCAACGCTCTCGCCCGCTGCCGGCGCCGCCGGCTCCTCGTTCCCCCATTTAGACAATACGGAAGCGGAGATGCCCAGCCACTGGGCCATTTGGCTGCTGCTGAACGGCTGGCGGGTCTTCGGACCACGAAGTTCCCGCAGCCGCCGCCACTCCTCCCTGAGGACATCCATGACCGCCGGCACGTAGCCCACCCGGTGGGCGTTGACCTGCACGCCCTCACCCTTCAGCAGCTGCAGTAACGGCTGAACCGAACGCTCGGCACGCGCGCACCGGGCCCGCCACTCCGCGATCTTGGCCTGCACCTCCGGGTCAGTGACCTGGCGGATCCCCGGATCCCCGGAACGCCGATTCCCACCCCGCCCCGCACCCGGCAACCCGGCGCCCCGCCCTTGATCGGCGGAAGATAAGCCGCCGCTCCCGCCGCGGCTCGACGACGCCGCCGAGGAGCCGCCGGCAGCCCTCCCTGATCCGCTGTTGCTGCTCCCGGCGCCATGCTCGGCCGACCGCTTCTTCCGGCCCCGACCGGGGGCGCCCATGCGGGTATCGGCGGGGTCACTGAGTGCCGCGAGCATCGAATCCGACTCCACGACCGGTGTGAACGCGTCCGGGAGGACGGCGCCGGCCGGATCGGTCACCAACGCATGGACCGCGACAGCGGAGGGGACGAGGACGCGCACATCTGCCGGACCGGACACCGGAATAACGCCGCTGTCGGGGTTGGCCGGGTCGATTACTCGCAGCCCGTTCACCGCGTGGTGCAGCACGATGGCGTGGCCGGGCTCGTTCGCGCGCCGCATGTGGAGGAACGCGCTGCGGCCCACTCCCGCGCTGACTGCGGCGATCACATCGTCCAGTGACGCGGGGCGGGGCCACTGCGTGGTGGTGGCGAACTGCTCACGCCCGCGGCGGCTGTCGACGCCGAGGTCGTCGACGGGCCGGTCGCCGCGTACACCCGAGTACAGCCGGTCTCGTACGGCCCGCAGCAGCTCCTCGCAGTTGTCGCCGCTCGGTGGCACGTCCGAGACGACGTCACGGACCAGGCCCACCAGATCGGGGTCCGTGTACCTCACCGGCTCCGGCCGTCCCGGCAGGCGCTGCGACGACCGGCCGGCTCCCTCCAGCGGGACGCTCGACGCTGCTGCCGGTGTGGTCAGTGCTGCCGGACCGATCAGCCGCGTGTACGGCCAGAAGCGGTTCGCCGCAACGCGCGCGGAGGCGACGGAGGGTGGGCTCTGTGGGGTGACGACCGGCTCCGCGGCGGCGCCGGAGTCGGAGCGCGGCGGGCTGACGGAAGAAGGCGGCTGCCGCGGCGCGGACGACGCTCGGCCGGCCATCCGCGCAAGCTGCCAGAAGGGGCGCCGGCCACGGCTCGGCGCGGCAACCGGCGGCCCGGCCGGGGCGGTGTCGACCGATGCGGTGTCGACCGATGCGGTGTCGGCCGGAACGGTGTCGGGGGCCGGCTCGTACGACGGCGGCGGGGTGACCCGCTGCTCCGGCGGCAGTACGGCGTCGAAGTGGTCGCGTCCGTTGTAGACCAGCGCGCCGGCCTCGAATGCCGCCGGGCCGTCGACGAGCGCGGGCCAGTTCCCGGAATCGACGCCGGGCCAGGTCAGCCGTTGCCGCTCCAGCAACGCCACGCCGGGGGCGAACTCCC
>DASRRF010000476.1:0-1825 GCA_035695905.1 Micromonosporaceae bacterium
GGGACCGGCTACCTCGGGGTCATCACGATCGGGGCGGCATGAAGGGCGCGGCGGTATGACATGTCGCGGCGGTATGACATGTCGCGGCGGAAGAGCCCTCTGCCGCGGACCTGGCTCTGTCGGTTAGTGTGCGCGTGACTACCCAAAGTTGGGGGTGCGGTGGGGAGGCTGGCATCCACGTACCAGCGCGCGGTCGACGCACACCGCCGCGCGCTGGCTCGCGTCGCGGCCGCGCGCACCGCGCTGACCGCGAGCGGAGCGCCACCCGCGGATCCGGACCAGCTCCGGGACACCGCGGCGCGCCTGCGCCGGGCCGCCGAGGAGCTCGCGCCCGGGTGGCTCGGTGCCGACCTCGGGTTCGCCGGCGCGATGCCCACCTTCGACCACCCGGCGCCCCCGCACGCGGTGCAGCGGGTCCGGGTCGGGCTCGGGTACCCGACCGCCGACCTGCCGTTTCCGGCGCTCGTCCCGCTGCTCGGCGGAAACCACCTGGCGATCGACGCCGACGCCCGGGATCCGCGGGTGGCCGCGCTGCTGCGTACGCTCGTGGTGCGGCTGCTCGCCGCGAACCCGGCTGGCACGATCCGGGTACGCACGCTCGACCAGGCCGCACTGGGCGCCACGTTCCTGCCGCTGCGCCCGCTCGTCGAAGCCGGCGTGCTGGCAGATCCGGCCACCGGCGAGGACGGGGTACGCGAGCTGCTCGCCGACGCCGAGGAGCACGTGCGAGCCACCCAGCTGGGAACCGGCGACGGCACATCGTTGCTCGTCGTCACCGCATCGCTGCCTGCGTACCGGCCGGAGCTGGTCCGGCTCGCCGCGCTCACCCACGCCGGGGCGGGCGCCCGGGTGTGCGTGATCGCCGCCGGGTACCCACCGCCCGCCCACGGTATCCAGGCGCCGGCCTTCGGCACCACCACGCAGATCCGGTTGGACCGGCTCGGCGCCCACCTCGGCGATCCGCCGGGTGAGCCGTTCAGCCTCGATGGGCAGGGCCTGGCCGTACCGGTCACCCTGGACCGCGATCCTCCACTGAGGACACTCGCGGCCGTGGCCGCACACCTGGGCGAGCGGGTACGCCGGGACTCCGCGCTGCTGTTCACCGACCTGATCCCGCCCTGGCGATGGTCGGAGTCCTCAATAGACGGTCTCCGTACCACGATCGGGCGGACCCGCCGCACCCCCGTCGAACTTGCCTTTGACGACGCCACGCCGCACTGGCTGGTCGGTGGCCGGACCGGTGCCGGCAAGACCGTGTTCCTGCTGGATGTCCTCTATGGACTCGCCGCCCGCTACTCCCCCGACGAGCTCGCGTTCTACCTGCTGGACTTCAAGGAGGGCATCAGCTTCACCGAGTTCGTACCGACCGGGCGGGACCCGACCTGGATACCGCACGCCCGCGCGGTCGGAATCGAGTCGGACCGGGAGTACGGCGTGGCCGTGCTGCGCGAGCTGCGCCGGGAGATGAACCGCCGGGCCAACGACCTGAAGCGGTACGGCGTAACGAAGCTGTCCGACCTGCGCCGCGGCCAGGCGGACATCGCGATGCCCCGGATCGTGGTGGTCATCGACGAGTTCCATGTGTTGTTCGCCGGGAACGACGCGCTGGCCAGGGAAGCCACCGCGCTGCTGGAGGAGCTGGCCCGCAAGGGCCGCTCGTACGGGATCCACCTGGTGCTCGCCAGCCAGACGGTCTCCGGGGTGGAGGCGCTGTACGGCAAGAGCGAGTCCATCTTCGGGCAGTTCCCGTTGCGCATCGCGCTGCCGGGCGGCAACGGCGTACTCGACGTGCTCAACGATGCGGCTGCGGCGCTGCCACTGGGTA
>DASRRF010000477.1:0-1598 GCA_035695905.1 Micromonosporaceae bacterium
AAGCTCTCCGCGATCACCGCCCGCACCCCGAGCAGCTTCGTCCCCTTGGCGGCCCAGTCACGCGACGAACCGCTGCCGTATTCCTTACCGGCGAGGATGACCAGGGGTACCCCCGAAGCCTGATATGCCTGGGAAGCGTCGTAAATAGACTCCTGCCCGCCGGTGAGGTGGTTGACCGTGAACCCGCCCTCGACACCGGGCACCAACTGGTTGCGCAGCCGGATGTTCGCGAACGTGCCGCGGATCATCACCTCGTGGTTGCCCCGGCGGGAGCCGTACGAGTTGAAGTCCCTGCGCTGCACGCCGTGCGAGGTCAGGTACGCCCCGGCGGGGGAGTCCGGCTTGATCGAGCCGGCCGGCGAGATGTGGTCCGTGGTGACCGAGTCGCCGAGCATGGCCAGCACCCGCGCGCCCGAGATGTCGGAGACGGGCTCGGGTGACGCGGTCATCCCGTCGAAGTACGGCGGCTTGCGCACGTACGTGGAGTCGGCCGCCCAGGCGAACGTGTCCCCGGTCGGCGTGGGCAGGGAGCGCCACTGGTCGTCGCCGTGGAACACGTCGGAGTAGTCCCGGGTGAACATCTCGCTGGCTATCGCCGAGGCCATCACGGTCTCGATCTCCTGCGCCGACGGCCAGACGTCGCGCAGGAACACCGGCTGCCCGTCCGACCCGGTGCCGAGCGGCTCGTTCGCGAGGTCGATGTCCATCGTGCCGGCCAGCGCGTACGCCACCACGAGCGGCGGGGAGGCGAGGTAGTTCATCTTCACGTCCGGCTGGATCCGGCCCTCGAAGTTCCGGTTGCCGGACAGCACGCTGACCACGGTCAGGTCGTGCTCGTTCACCGCGGCCGAGATGGGCTCCGGCAGCGGTCCGGAGTTGCCGATGCACGTCGTACACCCGTAGCCCACCAGGTGGAAGCCCAACTTCTCCAGGTACGGGGTGAGCCCGGCGCGCTCGTAGTAGTCCATCACCACTTTGGAGCCCGGCGCCAGCGTGGTCTTCACCCAGGGCTTGCTGCTCAGGCCGCGCTCGACCGCGTTGCGGGCCAGCAAGGCGGCGCCGAGCATCACCTGCGGGTTGGACGTGTTGGTACACGACGTGATGGCGGCGATCACCACCGCGCCGTGGTCCAGCTCGAAACCGCCCTCCACGGGTACCCGCTTGGACGGCCGGCCGTCCGCCGAGGCGGCGCCGTGCGGCGCACCGCCCACATCGGACTGATCGGCCACGGACGGCGCGTCGGAGGCTGGGAACGACTCCGAGCCGGCTTCGTCCACTGCGGACTCTACGCCGTTGCTGTCCACATAGGAGGTGAGCGCGCTGCGGAACATCGCCTTCGCGTCGCGCAGCGGTACCCGGTCCTGGGGGCGTTTCGGCCCGGCCAGCGAGGGCTCCACAGTGGACAGATCCAGCTCCAGCCGCTCGGAGTAGAGCGGCTCGGTGGCGGCGGAGTGCCACAGTCCCTGCGTCCGGGCGTAAGTCTCCACAAGGGACACCTGTGCCTCGTCCCGCCCGGTCAGCCGCAGGTAGCGTACGGTCTCCTCGTCGATCGGGAAGATGGCCACGGTGGAGCCGTACTCCGGCGACATGTTGCCGAT
>DASRRF010000478.1:0-3085 GCA_035695905.1 Micromonosporaceae bacterium
CCAAGCTCAACCACGCCGGTAACGGTAGCGTCGTGGCGTGGGCGGACAGCCGGCGGCTGGCGGCGGGCGGTGGGTCGAGGTGGACCCGGAGCGCCTGGAGCGCTGGCTGGACGGGTTCCGGGAGCGGCACGGCTCGATCGCGGTCAACGCGGCCGAGGACCGGCTGCTGGTCGCCGGCTTCGACGGCGCGCTGGCTGAGCTGTACCCGCCGCCGGGCGCGGCCTCCGGTGCCGACCTGGCCGAGTTCGTCGCCGCGGCGCGCGCTCCGCGGCTGCTCGGGCTGCTGCTGGTGCGCCGGGGTGGCGCGGCGGTCGGCGTCGCCGATGGATCCCGCCTATTGCGGTCCAAAGTGGATGCTCACTACGTGCAGGCCCGCACGGCCGCGGGTGGTTGGTCGCAGCAGCGGTACGCACGCCGCCGGGACAACCAGGCGCGGGCCGCTGCGGAGGGGGTGGCGCTGGTCGCGACGCGGCTGCTGGTACCCGAGGCGGCCCGGCTGGCCGCGGTGGTCGGCGGCGGTGACCGCGGGATGGTCGACGCGGTGCTCTCCGATCGCCGGCTGGTACCGCTGGTCAACCGGCTGGCCGACCGGTTCCTGGACGTGCCCGACCCGCGCCACGCCGTGCTGGTGGAGGCGGTCCGCCGGGCGCGCGCGGTGCTGATCCGGATCACCGACCCGTAGCGGGGTTCACAGCGCGTTGCCGAACGTGTCGCAGCGCTTCGGATCCCCGGCCGTGTAGCCCTGGTAGAACCACTGCTGCCGCTGCTGCGCGCTGCCGTGGGTGAACGCGGATTCGTTGACCTGCCCGGTCGTCTTCTTCTGGATGGTGTCGTCGCCGACCGCGGCGGCCGCCTCCAGCGCCTCCTGGATGTCCTGCGTGGTGAGGCTCTTGAACAGCGGCTGACCGGTCGCGCTGGTGGTCTGCGTGGCGGCCTTCGCCCAGACCCCGGCGTAGCAGTCGGCCTGCAGCTCCAGCGCCACCGAGTACTGGTTCGCATTGCGCGGATCGCGTTGCTGCGCCCGGCGCATCGCGGCCTCGGTGCCGAGCAGCGTTTGCACGTGGTGCCCGTACTCGTGGGCCAGCACGTACGGCTGGGCGAACTGCCCCTTCGCGCCGAACCGGTTGGCCAGCTCGTCGTAGAAGCTCAGGTCGATGTAGACGTGGTTGTCCGCCGGGCAGTAGAACGGCCCGACACCCGCGGTCGCCGAGCCGCAACCGGTGCTGACCGAGCCGGAGAAGTACCGGGTGGTGGCCATCTCGTACGGCCGGCCGAAGTACTGCGGCAGCGCGGTCTGCCAGTACGCCTGGATGGAGTTGATGTAGAGCAGGTTCCGGCAGGCCGGGTCGTCGAACCGGTTCGGGTTCGAGGCCGCGCAGCTCTGGTTGATGTTGGTGTTGTCCGCGGCCTGGCCGCCGCCGCTGGTCAGCCCGCCCAGCCCGCCGAGGCTGCCGAGGTTGCCCTTGCCGGCACAGAGGAACCCGACCAGGCAGAGCACGACGAGCACCACGAGACCGATGCCGCCCTTGCCGCCCAGGCCCGGGATCGGCAGGCCACCACCACCCCCGCCGCCCGATGCGCCGCCGCCCATGCTGGCACCACCGCCGGGGAGCGGGAACTGCAGCCCGCCGCCGGCCCGGCCGCCGCCGGACCCGCGCATGTCCTCGACCTGGCTGGGGTCGAGTTCGGCGTTTTCGTTCAACTCCATGCGAACAGCGTAAGCCGCAAAAACCCTAATTCAGACGATTGGGTACGGGGTGAGCCGCGCCGGTCCGCGGGGTAGACTTCGTCCCGTGCTCGCCTGCAGAGACTGACCTGCCCCGGCGCCCGCTGGATCCAGTGGGCGCTCGCGCGTGCCCTCAGTCCCTCGTCCCGGAGAGCGAGCCATCCCGATGATTACCGCCAGCGCCCTGGAACTGCGCGCCGGGGCACGCATCCTGCTCGACCCGACCACCCAGCGGGTCCAGCCGGGGGACCGGATCGGTCTGGTCGGCCGCAACGGCGCCGGCAAGACCACGATGCTGAAGGTGCTCGCCGGCGAGGGCCTGCCGTTCGCCGGGCAGGTCGAGCGGCGCGGTCCGGTCGGCTACCTGCCGCAGGATCCTCGTACCGGTGATCTGGACATCACCGCGCGGGACCGGGTGCTGTCCGCGCGCGGGCTGGACAGCCTGCTGGCCGAGATGAAGGACCTGGAGGCGCTGCTCGGCGAGGACGACCAACTGATCCGGCGGTACGGCGCGCTCGAGGACCGGTTCGCCGGGTTGGGCGGGTACGCGGCGGAGGCCGAGGCGGCCCGGATCTGCGCGAACCTCGGGCTGCCCGACCGGGTACTGGCCCAGCCGCTCGGTACGCTGTCCGGCGGTCAGCGCCGGCGCATCGAGCTGGCCCGGATCCTGTTCCGCGACGCCGGTGCGACCGGCGGCGGCACGCTGCTGCTCGACGAGCCGACCAACCACCTCGACGCCGACTCGATCACCTGGTTGCGCGGGTTCCTCGGCGGGCACAAGGGCGGGCTGATCGTCGTCTCGCACGACGCGAACCTGCTGGAAGCGGTGGTCAACAAGGTCTGGTTCCTGGACGCGAACCGGGCCGTTATCGACGTCTACAACCTGGGCTGGAAGGCGTACCTGGAGCAGCGCGAGACCGACGAGCGGCGCCGGCGCCGGGAACGCGCCAACGCCGAGAAGAAGGCGGGTGCGCTACGCGCGCAGGCGGACAAGATGATGGCCAAGGCGACCAAGACGGTGGCCGCACAGAACATGGTCCGCAGGGCCGACCGGCTGCTGGCCGGGCTGGAGGCCGAGCGGGCCGGTGACAAGGTGGCCAAGGTCCGCCTGCCGTCGCCGGCCCCGTGCGGCAAGACGCCGCTGACCGCGCGGGGGCTGTCCAAGTCGTACGGCTCGCTGGAGGTCTTCTGCGACGTGGACGTCGCGGTGGACCGTGGCTCGCGGGTGGCCATCCTCGGGCTCAACGGCGCCGGAAAGACCACCCTGCTGCGGATCCTGGCCGGCCAGCTCACCCCGGATACCGGCGAGGTACTGCCCGGGCACGGTCTCAAGCTCGGCTACTACGCGCAGGAACACGA
>DASRRF010000479.1:0-10174 GCA_035695905.1 Micromonosporaceae bacterium
ACGGTGATCTGGCGCAGCGCGTTGGCCTGGTTCCAGGCCGAGATCTCCAGGATGCCGGTGGCCAGCCGCGGCACGCTCAGCCCGAGCTTGTCCCCGAGCGCGCGCAACCCGTCCCGGGCCGCGGGTACGTCCAGCGGTACCTCGCCGCCGAGCAGGTGCGGCGGGATCCGGCCGAGGACCACGTGCGCGTCGGTGACGGTCGGCTCGGTACCGCCCCGGCCGTAGCACAGCGGACCCGGGTCGGCGCCGGCCGAGCGCGGTCCGACCTTCAACGAACCGTCCCGGGACAGCCACGCGATCGAGCCACCGCCGGCGCCGACCGTCACGATATCGATCATCGGAATCTTCGACGGGTACCCGCCGACGGTGCCCTCGGTGGTCAGCGTCGGTTCGCCGTGCAGCACCACACTCACGTCGGTGGAGGTACCTCCGCCGTCCAGGGTGAGCACCCGGTCGAAGCCGGCGGTGCGCGCCACCAGCGCGGCGCCCAGCGCGCCGGCCGCGGGTCCAGATAGGACGGTCGTGATCGGCTGCCGGACAACCTCGTCGGCGGAGAGCACGCCGCCGTTGGATTTCATCACCGCGAGCGGCACCGCCGGGAGCTTGCGGCTCGACGCAGCCAGCTCAGCACCAAGCTGCTCCTTGATGCTGGCCAGGTAGCGGGATACGGTCGGCTTGACCGCGGCGTCGACGAGCGTGGTCATCGCGCGCTCGTACTCCCGGTACTCCCGCAGCACCTCGCTGGAGAGCGACACGACGGCGGCCGGGTGCACCGCGGCGAGGATCTCGCGCATCCGCTGCTCGTGCGCCGGGTTCGCGTACGCGTGCAGCAGGCACACCCCGATCGTGTCGATGCCGGCGTCGCGGTAGCACCGGGCCGCCTCGCGCGCCTGCCCGTCGTCGAACGGGCGCAGCTCGGCGCCGGTGTGGTCGAGCCGCCCGCCGACCGTACGGACCAGGTCCGCCGGTACGATCCGGGCCGGCTTCACCCAGAAGTAGCTGTTGCCGTACCCGTCGGGCACGCTCTGCCGGGCGATTTCCAGCAGGAACTCGAATCCCTCGGTGGTGATGAAGCCGAGCCTGCCGATCCGCCCCTCAAGGAGCTGGTTGGTGGCGACCGTGGTGCCGTGGCTGACCCCGCTGACGTCGGCGAACGTCGCGCCGGTCAGCGCAAGCACCTTGCGTACCCCGGCCAGGAAACCCTCGGCCGGGTCCGCCGGGGTGGACGGCGTCTTCGTGGTGACCAGCTCGCCGGTCTCCTCGTCGAACGCGACGACATCGGTGAAGGTCCCGCCGGTGTCTACCCCGATCCGGATCGTCATGCGTGCGGGAACGTCGTACGGGCCGGTCGGCGCAGATCGTCGAGGTGGCGCTCGATGAGCGCCAGGTTGCGGTCGCCGAGATGGTCGAAGCGTTGCTCCACATTGGACCCGGGAGTCAGCGACGACAGCGCGGTCGCCGGATCCAACCGGGCGCTCACCCAGCCCTCGTGCGACGCGGCCCGAGCGACCACCTCCGCGATCGGCGTGACAATCATCGAGTTGCCGAAGTAGAGGTACCCGGCAGGATCGGTCCCGGTCGCGTTCGCGCCGACCACGAACACGTGGTTGTCGTACGCTCGCGCCCGGTTGGTGAGCTCCCAGATGTCCGCCGAGCGCAGCAGCGCCGACGGCCGGCAGATCACCTCGGCGCCGCGTACCGCTTCGATCCGGGCCAGCTCGGGATAGTCACCGTCGAAGCAGATGATCAGCCCGATCCGGCCCAGCGCCGTGGGCACCACAACCGCCTCGTCGCCGGGGGTCACCCAACCCCCGCTGTCCCGGTCCTCGCCACAGAACAAATGCGTCTTGCGGTACGCCCCCAGAATGTCGCCGGCCGGTCCGACCAGAGCGGCGGTGTTGTAGACGGTGCCGCGCTGCGCGCCGCGCTGGTACGTGCCGAACACCACGTGCACGCCGAGCTCGCGGGCCGCCTGCTGGATCGGCTCGCTGACCGGGCCGGGCACGTCGGAGACCAGATCCCACAGCCGTTCCGGATCCATCCCGGGGGCGAACCCGGTAGACGCCGCCTCGGGCAGCACGACCAGGCTCGCCTTTGTCGCGGCCACACACCGGTGCAGGTGGTCCACGCAGTTGTCCAGGTTGGCCTTCACCGCCTCCGCGGTCAGCGCGCCGGGCACCGGCGCCACCTGCACGGCGGCCGCCACGAACGGGACCATCGCGGTCACCCCCTCCTGCGCCGGCCGAGCAGCCCGCCCACGATGACCCCGAGCAGCGCGGCCGCCGCGCCGAGCGCCACGCCGCGGGTGAAGTCTCCTGCGGTACCGGCGGCCGCGGCCGGCCGGGTGAAGACCGCCGGCGCCTCATCGGGTGTAGAGCCGGTCAGCACACCGTTCACCGCGGCGAAGAACTCGTCGGCGGTCCTGCGCGCGGCGGCGGTGAGGATCCGCTGGCCCACTCCGCCGACCATGCCACCGATCACCGCGTCCGCGTCGTAGGTCAGCGTCGTGGTACCGCCCTCGCCGTCCGCGAGGCGTACTTTCGCCTCGGCCGACACCGTACCGGGCGCGCCGGCGCCGGACGCCTTGAGGACGAACTCATGCGGCGGCTGCCGGTCGGTCAGCACCACCTCGCCCGCGTACCTGCCCTTGATCGAGGCGACTCCGGCGGACACCACCGCGGTGTAGGCATCCGGCCCGACCCGCTCCAGCCGCTCGCAGCCGGGGATCGTGCGTACCAGTACGGCGGGATCGGTCAGCGCCTCGTACACCCGCTGGACCGGGGCCTGCAACACAGCCTCGCCGGACACCTTCATCGGCCCGCCCTTCTACGTTCAGGGACAGCGGAGCGTTCAGGGACAGCGGAGTGCTCAGGGACAGCGGAGTGCTCAGGGGCGGCGGCGCGCTCACGGCGCAGCTCCCACAGCTCCGAGGGCGAGATCGGCATCCGGTCGATCCGGAAACCCTCGGCGTCTTCGATCGCGGACGCGAGCACCGCGGCACCCGGGATCACCCCCGCCTCCCCCGCACCCTTGATGCCCAACGGGTTCAGCGGCGACGGCGTCTCCAGGTGCTCGGTCTCCACGTGAGGCACCTCGGACGCGTACGGGATCAGGAAGTCCATATAGGACGCGTTGAGCAGCTGCCCGTTCTCGTCGTAGACGATCCGTTCGTAGAGCGCCCCGCCGACGCCCTGCGCCACCCCGCCGTGGATCTGGCCCTCCACGATCCGCGGGTTGATCAGGCGGCCGCAGTCGTGCACGACGCAGTACCGCAGGATCTTGATTTCCGCGGTCTCCGGGTCGGTCTCCACGATGGCCGCGTGCGCGCCGGCCGCGAACGTCGAGCGCAGCGGTGAGTAGTAGTCGGTTGCCTCCAGCCCCGGCTCGTCGTCGTCCTGCACCGGTGGCCGATCCACGCCACCGCCGACCGCGAACTGGGTGGCCCGCTGGGTCTCCTGGTCGAAGGCGTACCGCAGCGGGTTGGCCAGTACCGCGACCGTCCGAAGTGGAATGTTGACCTGCGGGGTGCCCTTCACCTGCACCGTGCCGTCCGCGATATCCAGGTCGGCCGGGTCCACCTCGAGCGCCTCGCCGGCGATCCGCAGCGCCTTCGCGCGGACCTTGCGGGCGGCCAGCGCCACCGCGTTGCCGCTCATCACCGCGGCGCGGGAGGCGAACGTGCCGACCGCGTACTTGAACCGCCGGGTGTCCCCGGTGACCACCGTGACCCGCTCCAGGGGTACCCCCAACTCCGCGGCGGCGACCTGCGCGAACACCGTCTCGTGCCCCTGACCCTGAGTGGTCAGGCCGGTGGCCACGACCACCTCGCCGGTGGTCTCCACCCGGACGTGCGCACCCTCGTACGGCCCCACGCCGGTGCCCTCGACGTAACAGGCCAGCCCGATGCCGACCCGCCGACCCTCGGCCCGCGCCTGGTCGCGAACGGCCGCGAACTCGTCCCACCCGACCAGCTTCTTCAGCTTGTCCAGCAGCGCGGGGTAGTCGCCGGAGTCGTACACCAGCGGGCGGCCGTCCTGGAAGATCAACCCGTGGTCGTACGGCATCTCGTCGGGCTGGATGAAGTTGCGCTCGCGTACCAGGCAACGGTCGAGCCCGAGGTACGCCGCGATCGCGTCCATCGTGCGCTCCATCACGAACACGCCCTGCGGCCGGCCGGCGCCGCGGTACGGGGTGACCTGAACCGTGTTCGTGTACACCGACCGGAACTCGACCCGGTAGGCGCCCGGCTTGTACGGGCCGAGCAGCTGGGTCGACGTGATGACCGGCGCGATGATGCCGTACGGAGTGTATGCGCCGTTGTCGTGCACGAACTCCACGGCCAGCCCGCGCAGCCGGCCGTCGCCGTCGAAGCCCACCTCCACGGTGTGCTGCTGCGCCCGTTCGTGCGCCGAGGATACGAAGTGCTCGCGGCGGTCCTCGGCCCACTTCACCGGCCGGCCCAGCCGGATCGCCGCCCAGGGCACGAGCACCTCCTCCGGCCACGGGTGGACGATCTTCACGCCGAACCCGCCGCCCACGTCCGGGGTGACCACCTCGACCCGGTCGACCGGCAGGTCCAGCTTCGCGGCGATGGCGAACCGTACCGACGTCGAGGTCTGGGTCGAGGAGTAGACGCGCAGCGACCGGTCCGCGTCGTCCCACCGGGCGTAGACCCCCTTGCCCTCCATCGGCATGGACGCGGACCGCTCGATGTCGAGGTCCAGACGCAGCCGGTGCGGTGCCGCGGCGATCGCCACCGGGGCGTCGCCGACCTGCTGGACCAGGTGGGCCGCGACGTTGTCCGGTACGTCGTCGTGCACCGCGTGGGTGGCCCGCAGCGCGGCCTCGATGCCGACCACCGCGGGCAGCGGCTGGTAGCTGACCCGGATCCGGTCGACCACGTCCTCGGCGACGTACCGGTCGGTGGCCACCACCATCGCCACCGCCTCCCCGACGTGGTGGACGGTGCCGTTGGCCAGCGGGTACCCGGTACGCGGGGCGTGCAGCGCGGGGTGCGGGATGAGCAGCGGCAGCGGTTCGGCGACCCGGCCGTCGAGGTCCTCGTACGTGTAGATCGCCACCAGCCCGTCGACGTCGAGCGCGTCGTTCACGTCGATGTCCACGATCCGCGCGTGCGCGTACGGGCTGCGTACGAACGCCGCGGCGAGCGCGTCCTGGCCGAGGTCGTCCAGGTACCGGCCATCCCCGGTGACCAGCCGCGGGTCCTCCCGGCGCACGATAGGCTCGCCGAAGATACCGGTCACGGCGCGGGCTCCCGGACCAGGGCGGCGGCGCGCAGCACCGACGCCACGATGTTCTGGTACCCGGTGCACCGGCACAGGTTGCCGCCGATCGCCTCGCGCGCCTGCGCCTCGGTCGGGTCGGGGTTCTCCCGCAGGTATGCGGTGATGGTGGTGATGAAGCCCGGCGTGCAGAAGCCGCACTGCAGCCCGTGGCAGTCCTGGAAGGCCTGCTGCACCGGCCCGAGCCCGCCGCCCGGCGCGCGGCAACCCTCCACTGTGGTCACGCTCGAACCGTCCACGCTGACCGCGAACAGCAGGCAGGAGCGCATCGGCGCGCCGTCGACGAGCACCGTGCACGCGCCGCACACGCCGTGCTCGCAACCTACATGGGTACCCGTGTACCCGAGGTCGTGCCGCAGGCAGTCGGAGAGCAGCCGCCGCGCCGGCACCCGCACCTCGTGCGGGACGCCGTTGACGACGAGGTTCACCACGTGGTCAGTCATCGGCCACCGCCATCGCGCAGGCCCGCGCGGTCAGTACCCGGACGAGGTGCCGCCGGTACGCCGCTGTGGCGTGGACGTCATCCCCGGGGTCCACCGCCGCCGCGGCGAGACGCCCGGCCGCGTCCCAGTCCGGCGCCGCGTCGGTGAGGTCGACCACGATCGGCGTCGGGCCGACCGAGATGTAGCAGGCCCGGGCGCGGGTCACCCGCCCGCCGGGGTCGAGGGTGACCAGCACGCCGACCCCGCAGACCGCGTAGTCGCCGCGCCGGCGGGACACCTCCAGCCAGGCGGATCGGGTCCCTGGCGGGGGTACCGGGAACGTCGCCTCGACCGCCAGCTCGCCGGGGCGTACCGCGGACTCCAGCGGCCCGGTGAAGAACTCAGCCGCGGCGACGGTACGGACCCCGCCGGTGGAGGCGAGCGAGACCGAACCGTCTACAAGGGACAGTACGGCCGGCAGCTCGGCGGCCGGGTCGGCGTGCACCAGGCTGCCGACCGTGGTACCCCGGTTGCGGATCGCCGGGTGCGCCACGTGCGCGGTCGCCTGGCGCATCAACGGCAGCGCCGCCGGGGAACGCCCGACGTCGGCGTGCCGGGCAAGCGCGCCGACCCGGACCGAGCCGTTGCCGGCACGGATGTAGGACAGCGCGGTGAGCCGGTTGATGTCGACCAGGTGGCCCGGGGCGGCCAGCCGCATGTTCAGCACCGGCACCAGGCTTTGCCCGCCGGCCAGCACCTTGCCGTCCGGGCCGACCCGGTCGAGGGTCGCGAGCGCCTCCTCGACCGTGGCGGGTCGGTGGTAGGTGAAGGCCGGCGGCTTCATCTCAGGACCTTACCGTGGTTCCTCGCCGTACGCGCCGGGCCGGTCTATCACCACGACCGCACCTTCCCCGCGCTGCTGCTCCACCAGGTGCGGCGGCGCGATGACGCGTACCAGATGATATGTTCCGATTGTCACGATCGTACCGAGCGCGATGCCGGTCAGCTGGAAATCGCTGGTGATCTTCAGCGTCGTGTTGCCGATCGCGATGATGATGCCCGCGGCCACCGGGACCAGGTTGATCGGGTTGCCGAAGTCGACTCCGTTCTCCTTCCAGATCTTCGCGCCGAGCAGGCCGATCATGCCGTACAGCACGACGGTGATGCCGCCCAGCACACCCCCCGGCGTGGCCGAGACGAGCGCGCCGAACTTCGGCGACAGGCCGAACACGATCGCCACCAGCGCGGCCACGTAGTACGCCGCGGTGGAGTAGATCCGGGTGGCCGCCATGACGCCGATGTTCTCCGCGTACGTGGTGGTCGGCGAGCCGCCGACCACGCTGGTCAACGCGGTACCGATGCCGTCGGCCGCGATCGCCCGGCCCATCACCGGGTCGAGGTCGGTCCGGGTCATCTCGGCAACGGCCTTGACGTGGCCGGTGTTCTCCGCGATCAGCGCGATCACCGCGGGCAGCACCAGCAGGATGAACACGATGCTGAAGTTCGGCAGGTGCCAGCCGACGACCTCCTTGCCGTCCGGCCCGGTGGTGGTGTGCGGCGGGAAGCCAATCCAGTCCGCGGCCCTGACCCCGGCCCAGCTCACCCGGTCGTGGGTGGTCACCTTGCCGGCACCGGGATCGAACGACGTGATCTTGCCGAAGCTCAGGTCGAAGATCCAGGACAGGACGTACCCGAAAATCAGCCCGAGGAACACCGCGATCCGGCCCAGGAACCCGCGGAAGCCGAGCGCCATCGCCATCACCGCGAGCATCGTGAGCAGCGCGACCCACTGGTCCTGCGGCCAGTAGATGTTCGCCACCACCGGGGCCAGGTTGAAGCCGATCAGCATGACGACCGCCCCGGTCACCACCGGTGGCAGCACGGCGTGCAGCACCCGGGACCCGAGGTAGTGGATAGCGATGCCGCAGCCGGCGAGGACCAGACCGGCAACCAGGATGGCGCCGGTGACGTCGGCGGAGTCGCCGCCCTGGGACCGGATCGCCACCACACCGCCGACGAACGACGCCGACGTACCCAGGTAGCTCGGCACCTTGCCCTGCACGATGAGCAGGAAGCAGATGGTGGCGATGCCGCTCATCATCACGGCCAGTTGCGGGTTGAGCCCCATGACGAGCGGGAAGACGAACGTCGCCCCGAACATCGCCACGACGTGTTGCGCACCCAGTCCGACCGTGCGCGGCCAGGACAGGCGTTCATCCGGGCGGACCACCTCGCCAGGCGGCGGCGTCTTGCCACCGTGGACGACCCGCCATCCGAATCTCTCCATCCCGACACGCTAGTGCTAGATCTACTCCCGTCTCCATCACCCGAACGCGCCGCGCACGCGGCACAATGATCTCGTGCAGCCCAACCCGATGGCGGCCTCCGCGGCGGTGGCCGGCGTGCTCACCGGCCACCGCCGGCGGGTCGAGGTCGCCGCGGCCACCCCGCACGCGATCTACCTGGCCACCGGCGATCCGGAGTGTCCGGCGCTGTGCCTGGTCTCCCGCTGCGCCGTTCGGGTCCCCTGCGCTCTTCTCGTGCCGGCGTTGCCGACCGCCGTCGATGGCACGGTCGGTGGTGGCGGCCCGCGCGCCCCCGCGGCCTGGTTGCCGACCGGCTCGGCGCCGTCGTGGACGAGCTTTCCCGACGGGTACGGCCGGAGCCGGCCGATCCGCGCCTGCTCGGGTACGGCGAAGGCCTGACCCCGTGGCACGACGACGTGCTCGCCGGGGCGCTCGTGACGCTCGGCGCGCTCGGTTCGCCCGGGTTCGACCGGCTCGGCCGCCTGGTCCGGGCATCGGCGCCGGCGCGCACCACGTTCGTCTCCGCGGCCCTGCTGCACCACGCGGCCCGCGGCGAGTGCATCCGCGCGTTGCACGATGTCCTCACCGCGCCGCGGGACGGCCGCGCGGTGGCGCCGGCCGTGGACACGCTGCTCGGCGTCGGCCACAGCTCGGGCCAGGGCCTGGCCGCCGGCGTGCTCGGGGTGCTGGCGTCGTGAGCGCGAGGTATCTGGATGTGCGGCGCGGCAGCTACCGCGACTCAGTGCAGCTGATGCAGATCAGCCAGGCCGTGCGCGGCGTGCCCGGCGTCTCGGCCGCGCTGGTCGCGATGGCCACCGAGCTCAACCTGGAGCTGGCCGCCGGGATGGGCTTCACGCCACCACCCGGAGCCGCCCCGAACGACATGCTGGTGGCGCTCGCGGCTACCGATGACGAGGCACTGGCCGCCGCGCTGACCCGGCTGGACAGCGAGCTGCGTCCGGCGCCGGCCGTGTCCGGCGGTTCCGCCGAGACTCCACATCGGACGGTCGGCTCGGCGGTCCGCCGTACCGGCGCGGGCGTGGTACTGGTCTCCACCCCGGGCAGGTACGCGTTCCTGGACGCGATCGACGCGCTGGACGCGGGCGCGTCGGTGATGCTGTTCTCCGACAACGTCTCGGTCGCGCACGAGGTCGTCCTGAAGGACCTCGCGGCGCAACGCGGGCTGCTCGTGATGGGTCCGGACTGCGGTACCGCGCTGATTTCCGGCGTCGGGCTCGGCTTCGCCAACGTGGTACGCCCCGGCCCGGTCGGGTTGGTGGCTGCGTCCGGTACCGGTGCCCAGCAGGTGATGTGCCTGCTGGACGCGGCCGGGGTCGGTGTCTCGCACTGCCTGGGTGTCGGCGGGCGGGACCTGTCCTCGGCGGTCGCCGGCCGGTCCACGCTCGCCGCCCTGGACGCGCTCGATGCCGACGAGGCCACCAAGCTGATCGTGGTGGTATCCAAGCCACCCGCGCCCGAGGTCGCCGACCGGGTACGAGCACACGCCGCCCGGCTCGCCACACCGGTGGTGTACGCAATGCTCGGCCTCGGGCAGCCGGACCTGACCGCGGCCGCCTCGTCGGTGATCCGGCGGCTGGGCCGGCCGGTCCCCGCGTCCTGGCCGGCCTGGCACCCCGCGAGCGGTCCGGATTCGCGCCGCGGTGCGCTGCGCGGGTTGTTCGCCGGCGGGACGCTCTGCGACGAGGCAATGGTCATCGCGAGCGCCGCGCTCGGCCCGATCGGGTCGAACATCCCGCTCCGTCCGGAGTGGACACTCGGCAACGGTCACACGATGGTCGACTACGGCGACGACGCGTTGACCCGGGGCCGGCCGCATCCGATGATCGACAACACGGTACGGCTCGACCGGCTCGCCGTCGAGGCTGCCGACCCGTCCTGCGGCGTCATCCTGCTCGACGTGGTACTCGGGCACGCCGCCGACCCGGACCCCGCCGCCGGCCTGGCGCCCGCGATCGACGCCGCCCGTACCCGCGGAGTGTCCATTGTGGTGTCCCTGATCGGCACCGGCGGCGACCCGCAGGGCCTGCACCGGCAGGCGGAGGCGCTGTGCGCCGCCGGCGCCTCGGTGTTCAGCTCCAACGCCGACGCCGCCCGGTTCGCCACCGGCCTTGTGGTGGCGCCA
>DASRRF010000480.1:0-3265 GCA_035695905.1 Micromonosporaceae bacterium
CCTGCACGGCACCCTCGCCGGTGTTCAGGTTGCCGTAGGTGCTGCCGCCGACCGCCAGCGCGTGGTCGCCGGTCGCCCCGGTGACGGTGCTGTGGCCGGAGCCGGCCACCGAGCCCGCGCCGGTCGCGTTCGCGTTGTCCACGTTGATGTCGCCGTCGAAGTCTCCATCGACGTTGACGTGGGTGGAGTTGTCGATGTTCGTGGAGTTGTCCTCGAACAGGGTGGTGATGCTGTGGTCGTCCTGGTACGCCACGTTGGTGACGTAGCTCAGCTGCTGGACCACGTGGTCGACCGACTGGTGACCGGAGGAGCTCGGGCCGCCGCCGCTGGTGTAGCCCTGCAGCGCGCCGCGCATCTCGGGTGAGACCGCGCCCGAGTCGCACAGGTCGCCGACGACCTGGCGTACGTCCACACCGGACAGATCAGCGTCCGTGATGCCCTTTGCCGCGAGCGTGCCGTACGGGTCACTGGCGAACTGAGCCGCTGAGTCGCGGTGGCTGAAGATGTCCTCGAGCAGCTGCCGGAGCAGGTCGACTGCGTTGACCGTCATGGTGGTGCCTCCCTCTGTGACTAGACCCTGCCGCCGCGGCCGGGCATGCAGTCAGCGTGCGGCTGGAGGCTGTCCGTCGGCATCGGGGTAACCCCCGTGCGCGCTAGGTGCGTATAGGGGATGTGCATACCACGATCGTCGGGGGTCGACTGTCGGCCGAACGACACTCAGCTCTGCCGGTCGTCTCCGAGTACCGCACGCAGCGCCGCGACGAACTCGGCCCGGCTGGTTGCGCCCAGTTTCGTCCTGATCCGGGCCACGTGGTGCTCGACGGTCTTCGGCGAGATGAACAGCCGCGCCCCGATCTCCCGGTACGTGCCGCCGGCCAGGACCAGCCGGGCGACGTCGATCTCCCGCTGGGACAACCCGCCGGGCTGGCCGTCCAGCCGTCCGTCCACAGGGGACACTTCGGCTTCGGAGAGGTCGCGGGCCAGCTCCAGCAGCCGTCGGGCGTGGCTTGCATCGGTGGTACGGATCGCCGCGTGGCCGGCCAGCCGGGATGCTTCCCAGGGCAGCTCGGCGGCGGCCAGCTCCTCTGCGGCCGCGGTCACCGCGCCGGCGTCGACCTCCCCGCCGAGGGCGCGCGCCCAGCAGCCTGCGGCGGTGCACTGCGCTCGTTGCCGTACCCCGGTGGGGTTGGTTTGGGCCAGCTGGGCGGCGACCGCGACCGCCGCCGGCGCGTCCTCGCCGGCGACGGCCACCTGCAGCCGGATCCAGCCGAGCGTGACCGTCCAGGCGGCCGGGGAGCCCAGCCCGGTCACCGTCTCCTCGATCGCGTCAAGCACCCGCTCGACCCGCCGGTGCTGGCGCAGCCTCGCCGCCGCGACCGCGAACTCCTCGATCGGCTCCACGCTGAACAGGTCCACCACCCCGCGGGCCAGGACCGGCTCCACCGCTGCCCAGGCCTCGCGCAGCCGGGCGATGTCCCCGCAGCGCCGGGCGATCCCGGCGGCCAGCGCGGCCAGCAACAACCGTTCCCGGCCGGGCAGTGCCCGACCGGGCCGGCGCAGCTCGTCGACGGCCGTGTCGTACCGGCCGACCCGCATCCGTACCCAGGCCAGCAACAGCCGGTGCCGGTCGGCGGCGACCGGTCCGCCGGTCTGGGCGGCGAGCGCGCGGGTGAGCAGGCCCTCGGCCGTACCGGCGTCGCCCGCGGTCACCGCGATGACCGCGCCTGCCGCGTGCGGGGTATCCGGGAGTACGAACGGCGGCGGGGCCGCTTCGATCGCCTCCGCGGCCTCGATGAACAGCGGCAACGCGGCCACCGGATCGGCCATCGCGAGCGCGGCTTCGGCGAGCCGGTGCAGCCCGGCGTTGGTGGCCGGGCTGACCGCGGACCCGGCATCCGCGCCGGTACGCGCGTCGGCGGCCCGGCCGGTCGCCATCAGCGCGGGGACCGCGAGCACCGGCCCGGGTGGATCCGCGGCGAGTAGTAGCTGCGCGGCTCGTCCGGCCCGCCCCTGGTGCGCGGCGACCGCGCCGTCCACCAGCGCGAGCCGCACCGCGCCCGCCGGATCGGCGGCGGTCACGGCGTCCACCGGCAGGCCGAGCAGCGCGGCCGCCTCGGCCCGGCCGGCCGCGAGGGCGGCGGGATCGGCACCGGCGTTGACCGCGTCGTCGAACCATTCCACCGCGCCGGCCGGGTCGGTGAACCGGGTCCGCTCGCCGGCCGCCCGGTACGCCTGCGCCGCGGTCGGAGTCCAGACCCGCGCGGCGCGCAGCTGGGTGGCGGCCAGCATCAGGTCGGCGCCGCCGGTCAGCAGCGCGGTGGCCACCGCGTCGTGCACCCGGCGCCGCTGCGCCGGCGCGAGGTCGGCGAGGATCGCCTCGGCGACCGCCGGTATCATGCGTTCGCCGCCGGGTACCAGCAAGCCGCCGTCCCGCAACGCGCGCATCGCCGCGGGCAACCGGTCGACCGGCAGGCCGGCCGCGGTGGCGAGGACGTCGTCCGTGACGTCCAGCCGCAACGCCAGCACCCGGGCGATCGCGACCGTACCAGGGTCCAGTATGGACAGCCGCCGTTGGACCCGGGCCACGAGCGCGGGGGAGGGTGTGCCGGGCGGCGCCACGGCGATCGCGGCGGCCACCGCGGCGATGCCGGCCGACGCGTCCAGGATTGCGGCAACAGTCTCCGCGGGCGCCGGCCGGCCGGTGGTACGGGTAACCAGGCCGGCGATCCCGTCCGCGTCGAGCGGCCCGAGCAGCTCCACCACGCCGCGCGCGGCTACCGCCTCGTCAAGTTCGGCCAGCTCGCGACTGTCCACAGTGGGTACCCGGGCGATCACCGCGGTTACGCCTCGCCGGACCGCCTCCGCCAGCGCCGACAGCACGGGTCCGTCGAGGCGGTGCGCGTCGTCGACGAGTACGAGGGAACCGGCCGCGAGCGCCGCGTCGAGCATCGCGGCCAGATCGGTGGGTGGGTCCGCGGCGCTCGACCGTCCCGCGGTGTCCGACCGTCCCGCGGCGCTCCACGGTCCCGCGGCGCTCCACGGTCCCGTGGCGCTCCACCGTCCCGTGGCGCCGAGCCGGATGACCGGTGCACCGGCCGCAGCCGCGATCTCATCGAGTCGATGCGAGCGGCCGGCGCCGTCGACACCAATCACCACCGCGGGTGTCACCGACTCGGCCACGCTCGCATCCTGCCGGACCGCTGTGACTGTCGGCGACACCGGGTACGTACCCGGTGTCGCCGACAGTCACAGCGGTCCGGCAGGA
>DASRRF010000481.1:0-10641 GCA_035695905.1 Micromonosporaceae bacterium
GGCCGCCGCCGGGGAGACCGCCGAGCGGCTGCTCGCCGGCGCCGGCCAGCTCCGCATCGTGGCGACCAGCCGGCGCCCGCTCGGGGTGGCCGGCGAGCGCGAGTTCCCGCTCGGTCCGCTGCCCGTACCGGCACCGGACGCGGACGACGATCCGCTCCGGCTGACCGGGTTCGCCGCGGTGCAGCTGCTGGTCGAGCGGATCGCCGCGCGCCGCCCCGGGTTCGTGGTGGATGCGGCCGGCGGACCGGTACTGGCCCGGCTGTGCCGCCGGCTGGGCGGGGTGCCGCTCGCCCTGGAGCTGGCCGCCGCCCAGTGCCGGGTACGCGATCCGGCCGATCTGTTGGGCCAGCCGATGTCGCGGCTGCTGGACCTGGCCGACACCAGCCAGGCGGCGGACCATGCGCGGCTGCGTACCGCGATCGCCGGCAGCGTCGGGCTGCTCGACCCGGAGACCCGCCGCGCGTTCGGCTGCCTGTCCGCGTTCGCCGGCGGGTGGGCGCCGGCCGGCGGCGTGGCGGTGCTGGCCGAGCTCGGCGTCGACGCCGGCGGGGTGTACGACACCCTGGCCGCGCACGGTGTGATCACCCGCGAGGCCGGCGGCACGCGGTTGGCCATGCTCGACACGATCCGCGAGTACGCGGCGGAGTGTGCGGTCGCCGACGGCGTTGCCGAGCGTGCGGCGCACCGCCACGCGGCGTACGTCGACGAACTGGTCGCGTCGACCACCACCGGGCTGGCCGCCACGCTGGCCCCGGAGAAGCTGGCCGTACTGGACGCCGAGTGGGACAACATCCGCGCCGCGCTGGGCTGGTTCCGGCGCACCGACCGGGTGGCCGGGCTGCGGATGGTCGAGGCGCTACGGCCGTACTGGTTCATGCGGTCCCGCTGGACCGAGGCGCTGAGCTGGCTGGACGGGCTGCTCGGGCCGGAGGGTACGGCCGGCGAGCTCGATCCGACCTGGGCCGGCTGCGGGCACCGGTACGCGGCGGTGTGCGCGATTGCGGTCGGCGACTACCCGCTGGCGTACCACCACGCGACCTTGGCCGTCCGCGCCGCCGAGCGCGCGGGCAGCCCGGTGCTGCTCGCCGCGGCCCGGAGCGCGCTCGGCCGGACGCTGTTCTATCGCGGGGAGGCGGCCGAAGCCGAGTCGCAGCTACGCGCCGCGCTGGACGTATCCATCCACTATGGACATTGGGCCGGCGTGCTCACCGCGGCGGCGCTGGCCGACCTGCTGTCGGCGCGGGGCGACGTGGTCGAGGCCGGGCAGCTCGCGGTACGCGCCCGCGATGTCGCGCTGGCCACGCACACGAAGTGCTGGCTGCCCTGGGCGTGGCACGCGCTGGCCCGGACCGCGTGGCGGGCCGGGAACCCGCCGGCCACCCGGCGGGCGGCGACGCAGATGCTGGCCGGGTGCGAGAACCTCGGCGACTGCCCGGCGATCCGGCTGCGCGCGCTGACCTACCTGGCCGCCGGCGCGGCGGCGGACCGGCGGCTGGGCGAGGCGCGCCGCGCGGTGGCGCTGGCCGGCCAGCTCGCCGCCCGGGCCGGCCGGGAGGATCGGGCGCTGGCCGGCTGGGCCGCGGTCGAGCTGGCCCTGGCGGCCGGCGACGGGACGGCGGCGGACGGGTCGCCACCGAACGAGGCGTTGCTCGCCGCGGCCACCGCAGCGCTGCCGGAGGTGGTCCTGCTGCCGCAGCATCCGTACCTGATCGACGTACTGACCGCGGTCGCGGCCGGGGTGGTGGCCGACCGGCCCATCCTCGCGGCGCACGCCACCGGCGTGGTCGCGGCGCACCGGGCCCGGTATGGCGTGGCGCCGACCAGGATCGCCGAGTCCCGGCTGCGTGCCGTCGCCCGCCGGGGCCGGGACCTGCTCGGCGCGGATCGCTGGGCGGAGGCGGTACGGCAGGGCGCCTCGCGATCGGCGTCCGCGGTGCTGGCTCACAACGATGTCTAGAGCGGTGCCACCGACCCGATCAGCGCGACCAGCTCGGCCAGGGCGGTACCGGTGGGGGAGTCGCAGTCGGTCCACCCGAGGTCCAGCGCGCCCGCGGTCAGCCGGTACCGGTCCCGGCCGGGGCATCCGCCGACCGGGCCGGCGGGTGTCCCGGCCGGCGGCGCGGCCGGCAGCGCGGCGAGCAGCGCGGCCAGCCTCGCGTGCTGCGCGGCGGTGAGCCGGCCGTGGTTCAGCACAGTGGACCGCAGGCCCCCGGCGGGAGGCGTGAACACCCAGGCCCCGTCCGGTTGGACAACCACCTGCTCGGTCGTTCCGCCGGGCTGTGTCCGTACCAGAGTCAGGGTTGGGGTTTGTAGCGCCGGGGACGGCGCTGGAGCTGGAGCCGGTGCTGGCTCGCGGCGGGCCGCACCGGGCGCGCAGCCGGCGAGTCCCGCGGTCGCTATCAAAACCGTAACGCCCCAGGTCCTGAGCACATTGTTCAGGATAAGTTTTGGGGTGCCCCGCCCGGGGGACCAAGAACTGATAGCGTCACCGCGGCAACTCCCGCGCGTTTGTCACCGGGGTGCGATTAGCCCGGAGCGCGTAGGCTATAGATAGATAGGGCTTGCTGCATCGCACAAAGCTGATCACGGCCGGGGTCCCCGGCGAGGAAAGACGAGGAATCTTTCATGCGTGAGACGGTGGTGCCTTCCGCGGCGACCCATACCGGCCCGCCAGCACGCAACCCCCCACCACGTACCCCCCCAGCACGCAACCAGGACTTCCCGTGGGACACGTTCGACTCGCAGGCCTACTACACCCACAACTACTGGTCAATGCATGACGCGGATCGCAAGATCATTGCGGTCATTCGCGACTTCTTCGCCGGCGCGGATATCGACCCGGCCACCCGCGGTGTGGACGTCGGCGCCGGCACGAACCTCTACCCGGCGATGGCGATGCTGCCGTTCTGCTCGCATGTCGATCTCATCGAGTTCTCCGCGTCCAACGTGGACTGGCTGGAGAAACAGGTGCCGGGGTACGGCGGCAGCTGGGACGACTTCTGGAAGCTGTTCACCGAGCACGACGCGTACGAGCGGATCGCCGACCCGCGGACGCAGTTCGCCCGCAAGGTCTCCGTCCAGCGCGGCAGCGTCTTCGCGCTGCCGCGGCGGCATTGGGGCCTGGGCACGATGTTCTTCGTCGCCTGCTCGCTGTCGGAGAAGATGACCGAGTTCCATGCCGCGGTGGAGGACTTCGCCGGCGCCTTGGCGATTGGTGCGCCATTCGCCGCGGCGTTCATGGAGAACTCCCAGGGCTACCCCGTCGGTGATCGCAAATTCCCGGCGGTCGACATCGACGTCGACACGGTACGCGACTGTCTGGCATCGGTCGCTTACAATGTGGACATCTCCCGTATCGATATCGGCGAGAAGCTCCGGGATGGGTACGGCGGGATGATTGTGGCCACCGGAAGGGTGGCCGAGAAGGCCTAAACGGACGGTAGTGGTGGTCCATTCATGAGGATCCAGCCGCGGCAGCAGCTGCTAGACATATGGCGGGCGACTGCCAGATCATCATTCCGGGGCGGGCGTTGGGTGTGGGGTGGCCGCGAGGGGGCCAACTCGATCAGCGACGCCGAACAGCTCCTCTGCATTGTCCTTCCGGCGACGACCCTGACCAGCTTCGCTCTGGACAACCCTGACAACACCCTGGATGACGTGCGGGACGCGTTGCGGGCGCTCGGCAACGCCTCGGAGATCCCCAGACGGCTGGTCGGGGTGCTCACCGAGTACTTCGAGCGGTACTCCGCGGAGGACGGCACACCGCTGTTCCACGGCGGCAGCTACTTCGCCCCGGCGGAGTCGGACGAGAAGCCGGCCACCGCGCAGTTGGAGCTCGACGTGGTCGAGTCGTACGCGGTGTCCATCACGTTGACCCTTGCCGCGATCAGCTTCGCGCGTACCTTCGGCACGATCGTGAAGCGACCCGAGTCGGTCGCCGAGGTGACCCGGCTGGAACAGCTGGCCAGCCGGCGGCTCACCGGTGCGATGGTTGGGCTGCTGCGCAGCTTCACGATCAACGCGTTCGACGTTGACGACGACAAGAGGTACGGCCGATCCCTGATGGCCATGGCGAACCAGGGTTCGCTGCCCGACCGGCAGTTCACCACCGAGTTCAGCCGGCAGCTGCGAGACGTCACCGCGGGCCTGCGCGACCTGACCATCGGGTCCGGGCTGGTGCGTGACCTGGACAGCCCGGGCCGGCTCTACGAGTGCGGCTGGTCCTGGGGTGTGATCGAGGGTGCGCCCGAGATCGACTTCGTCCAGGACCCGCAGATCGTGCAGCGCAAGGGCTATGCGCAGGATGCACCGTACCTCTACTTCTCGGTGGTGGCGTTGGACGGCCTCGCCGACCTGTTCGCGCCGCGTACCCGGCGCCAGGGTCTGCTCAGCGAACTGCAGCTGCGGCTGGCCAACGCGCTGAACATCCGCTGGGACATGACCCAGGCGTACTGGGCGGCCATCGCCACGTTCGGCGGTGGGCGGTGGCCGCTGGAGGATCTGCCCTGGCTGACCACCGACGGCGTCGAGTCCGACTACTTCAGCCTGCTGGTGACCTCGATGTCGGCCCGCGACCTGGCCGAGCGCCGGGGCACCGACATCGACCTCAGCCGGCTCGGCCAGGTCCTCACCGAGCTGGCCAACCGGGCCCGGATCACCCGGCGGCCGTTCCAGGGCGACGTGGGCGTCGGGGTGCACTTCCCGGGCATCAGAGTCTCCCTTGACGGTACCGAGCTGTACGGACCGAAGCTGTCCTGGCAGGCCACGGACTTCGCCCCGCTGCTGCTCAAGCGGTCCGTCCGGGTGGCCGAGCTGATCAACGACATCGAGCTGCGCCGGCAGCTGCTCGAGCTGATCGACGAGGTCTGGGATCACGTCCTCAAGCGCCGGCATGTCGACATCGCCGGCGGGGATACCTGGCGTGGCCTCTGGGACCAGCCGGCCAACGTCTTCTCGTCCATCACCGAGCGGTACGACCAGCCGTCCTGGCACCACACCGTACGGGTGGTGGAGAGCCTGCTGTTCTCCGCCACCATGACCACCGGCAGCCCGCTGCGCGACGAGGGGATCTCGGCGTTCGCCGCGAACCTGCTCGCGGAGGCGGACCACCTGCTCGACCAGGAACAGCTCGCCGGCTCCACCGAGGCCGGCCCGCAGCTGCGTGGTGAGATCCAGAGCGTCCGGTCGAGCATCGACCGGGCCCGTGAGATCGTGTTCGGCCGGCCGGGTAGCGCGACCGCGTTGCTGTTGGAGGCGCTGCGCAAGCTCGACCAGCTGGCCGCGGCACGGCAGGGTCCACCCGGAGTGACGTAGCCATGTTGGTCTTCGCCACGTCCGACAAAGGCGGCACCGGACGCTCGGTGACGAGCAGCAACCTGGTGTACCGCAAGGCGATCGACGGCAGCGACACGGCGTACCTCGACTTCGACTTCGGTTCACCGACCGCGGGCGCCATCTTCGCCATCGGGTCGGTGGAGCGCGGTACCACCGAGAAGGGCCTGCACTCGTACCTGCACGGTGATGTCGAGGCGCCGCACCGGCTGGACGTGTGGGCCACGACGGAACGGCGCGACCTGCGCCGGCCGGACGGCGCAGGCCAGCTCTGCCTCTTCCCCGGCGACCAGGGCGGCGGCGAGTTCGCCGCGACGCCGGAGATGGTGGACCGCTGCGTGCGGCTGTTGCTGCGGATGGAGGAGGAGTTCCAGCTCGCGCTCATCGACCTGAGCGCCGGCCGGTCGCACGCCACCGAGATCGTGCTCGCCGCGACGGCGCGCCCCGAGCTGAGCTTCGTGACCGCGCGCTGGTTGGTCTTCCACCGGTGGACGCCGCAACACATCATCGCCGCGGCCGGACTCGTACACGGCGACCAGGGCATCCTGACCACCGGCGAACGGCTCGGCCACGACCGCGACAAGCTGGCCAACTCGATCCGGTTCGTGCGTACCGCCGTGGTCGACCCGAACTCCGAGGAGCTGGCCGGGCTGCGTCCGGCGCAGGCCGCCTGGCTGCGCGAGCGGAACCAGCAACTGCAGATGCTGGCCAGCCACCGGCGGGTCGGCCGTACCTCGACAATCGGCGAGGTCCCGCTGGATCCGGTGCTGCAATGGCAGGAACAGCTGATTTCCGACGACGACACGATCACCTGGAAAATCGCGAACCCGGCAACCGTCGACTCGTTCATCGCGATGGCCAAGGTGCTCGATGACGACGAGGCATGGCTTGGCATATGACGGAAGTCACCGCCGATTACGTCGAGGAGACCGCGTCGCGTAAGGTCGCCGCGGTACCGCTGGGGCATCTGTCCATCGAGCTCGGTCACCTCTACATGGAGGATTTCGCCGCTGGGCCGGATCGGCTCAAGGAACTGTTCCTTCAGGTCGTACCGTGGGCTCGGACCGCGCGGGAGGTGTGCGGTCTGGCGCTGCGGACGATGAGCGAGCGGGTCAGCACGTGCTTTCTCGTCGACGACTACTTCAGTGAGCTCAACCCGCCCCACGAGGTGGTGCCCAAGCTGATCGCGGCCGCCGAGGCCGTGGGCCTGGAAATCGACTATCTGGTACGGGAGTCAGCCTGTGCCGTGGCCGGCGATGTGGACCTCGCCCGGCTGGTCGAGGCGCGCCTGGTGGACGATCCGCCACCGGGCACCACCGGCCACCGGCCGCCGCCGACGAAGTCCGGCTGGCTGTGCAACGGCGAGCGTACCCCGGAACAGACCCGGGTCGCGTTCGGCCAGTCCGTACCGTGGCGCCCGCCGAGTGAGAACGCGGCCAACCGGCATTCGATATTCGTCGACGTTCAGCTGTGGGACGAGCTGCCCGGCGGGCGGCGCTGGTCGTGTCCGTACCTCGCGGCGGTCTGGCAGCTGCTTCGCCTGGGCATGCTGCGATACGACGGCAGGGCGGTCGCCGAGCCGGTCATGGTACGCGGTTCGCACGCGGACAGCTGGGCGGAGCAGCCGGCGGTGACCCAGTTGACCGAGAAGGCCGCGCCGTTCGCGGCGTACCGTACGTTCTCCGTGCTCGCCGCGCGGTTCCTGTCCATCGAGGTGGCGGTGCGCACGATCCTGAGCCAGTACGCGGTCGAGCCCGCGGTGGCGGATCAGGTGGCCGGGCGCGCGCAGGGCGAGGGGTTGTTGCTTCCGCCGTCGATCGTCGAGCGGATCGAGTACGTCTTCCTCGGCAGCAGCTCCGCCGACTAGCGCTCCGGGCGGCCGGCGGGTTCCATGACCGGCTTCTTGACCGGGGCGAAGATGACGTTGCCATCGCCGTCAATGCTCACGTGCTCCGCGTCGTTCCACAGGTCGGCGAACTCGCGCTCCCGCTCGCTGACCCGCTGAGCGTCGGTGACGAGAGCGGTGTTGACGATGATCGGATCTCCCCGGTCGCTGATCATCGCCGCGGAGGTCGACTGGTAACTGAGCACGCCGTCGAAGATGATGAAATCGCGCAGGCGGGGGTCGACGCCGCGAACCGCGGTGGCATCCAGCCGCCGGACCTCGACACCGATGTGGATGTGCTGCCGCAGGACCTGGTTGAGGTCGTTGCTGGCGCTCAGCTCCCGCCGGTCGATGATGAAGATCCGCTGAATCTTCACCCCGCGCTTGATGGCCTGCCGCTGTGCTTCGAGATAACGCAGGCCCAGGTCCCGGCGCCACAGGCCACCGTCGATGAAGCTTGTTCCACCGGCGTCCACTGTGCTCAGACTGGTCGCCCGGAGGCTATGTTTGATCACCTTGGTCAAGCCGAGCAGCCAGTCCCGGTCCTCGCCTTCATACGTGAGATCGCTGGCGTCGCCGAGCCGCTTCAGGTAGTCGGCGAGCCGGGTGATTTCCGCCTGGGCGAACTCCTGGACGATCTCCGTGGCCTCCGAGGTGATTTTCGACGAGTTGCGGACCAGCTTGGTCAGTTGGGCCATCTCCTCGGCCTTCAGCTGCGCCGCCTCGCGCAACGCGAAAAGCTCACTGGCCAGGTGGATCCGGGAGAACCCCTCCTCCATCTGCCGCCGGGTGTGCTTGACGTGTTCGCCGAGGCTGAGTGCCATCGTGTCCAGCCGGTGCGCCACTTCGAACAGGAACTGCGAGATGAAGACGATGCCGGCCACGAACAGGGAGGCGCCGATGTTCCAGATCAGGTCGGTCCGCTTCGCGTCCGGAGTGAACAGCTGGGCCAGGCCGAAGGTGATCAGGAAGCCGGCGACGCTGACCGCGATCTTTTGCACCAGCCGCTTCTGCTCCCTGGCCCGTGGCTCGCCGATTGACTGGTCCTGCTGCGCCATGATTACCCCAGGTCGTTAGTCGCGGGCGTGGGTGAGAACCTCGACAGTCGCGAGTGCCAGTTGATCCCGAACTCTGTCCACTGTGGCCTGCCACTGGCGGGTCAGTCCCGGCTGGCGATCGAGGCACAGCCAGAGATCGGCCAGTGCGGCGTCGACCCGCGCGGCCGGCATCCAGAGATGGAGCAGGTAGTCGATCGTCGGTTGCAGGCGCTTGACCACCGCCGAGCGCGGTGCCGTGCCGATCCGGGCCTGGCCGACGTGGGCCAGCAGCGTGGTCAGCAACCAGTCGTGCAGCGCGAGGTCCTCGCAGAGCGCAGCGACCGCCGACGGGTCGATCTGCCCGGCCCGCAGCAGCACCGTACGGATGCCGTCCCCGCGGACGGTGAATGTGACCGACAACGGTGGCGCCTGCGGCGATGACCCGGTGACCGCGCCAGCCGGCTCGGCTCCGGCGCCGAGGGTTTCGATCGCCCAGCGCAGCCGGGTCCGGGACGACTTCAGCAGGATGTTGTGGTCGAGCATGGGACTGGACTGCACCATGTCCATCGCGCGTGCCCCGATCGCGCCGATGTCGAGCACGTCAAGCGGCTTGGCCGGGGCGAGGAAACCGGCCGCGAGCTGGTCGCTGTCGACCTTCGCCATGGTCTCCACAATGCCCGGCGCGGCCATGTAGTGCGACCACGGCAGGCGGCGCCCGGCCACGCCCCGGCGTACCCGCACGAACGCGGAACCCTGCACCACATGGCCGCCGGTGATGGCCACCCGAGAGACGATCGAGCCGACCCCGCGTACCTTCGCGCCGGCGCTGGGCAGCTCGCAGTCGACGCCGGTAACGGTGTCCGGCGAGACGGCGTACGCGATCGGCCGATCCACCCGGCGTGCGCGGACCCCGGGCACCGGCGTCAGCAAGCGCAACGCGAAATCGGCCGACACGGCGGCAGAGTGCTGTAACAAGCCGGTATGGACTTCGCCCATTGTCAACACGCGCGTGCCGCCCACGATCGTTTGTTCATCTCACCTCAACTCATCGTACCGGCTTCCGGCAACACATACTCCGCGGCCTATGTCGCAATGCAGGGCTCACGGTCGCAAACTCCCGGAGGGCGTCGATGACCGTTAATGTTATCGGATGGCTCTCTCTTCGCGGATCGACGTGCTCGTGATCGGGGCAGGTGTTTCCGGGCTGACCACCGCGGTCCGGATGGTCGACGCCGGACTCTCCGTACGGGTGCTTGCCGATCGTGCACCGCTGGAGACCACGTCGGCGGTGGCGGGCGCGAGCTGGGGGCCGTACCTGGTCCAGGATCCACGGGTACTGGACTGGAGCGAGCGGGCCCGTGGTGTGTTCGAGGAATTGGCCAAGAACCCGGCGACCGGGGTACGGCTGCTGTCCGGACTCGAAGCCGCCGTGGATCCGACGGAACCACCGTCCTGGGCACGGGCGACCGCCGACTTCCGGATGTGCCGTGCCGAGGAGCTGCCGGCCGGATACGCGACCGGCTGGCGGTACACGATTCCCGTGGTGGATATGCCGCGGTATCTCGACTCCCTGACCGGCCGGCTGGCGGACAAAGGCGTATCCGTCGAGGTCGGTCCGGCCATCGAAGCGTTCGCTGATGTCGCGGCCGCGGCGAGGGTACTGGTCAACTGCTCCGGCCTCGGCGCCCGCCGGCTCGTACCCGATGACGGGGTCTATCCGACCCGCGGGCAACTCGTCGTCGTGGAGAACCCCGGAATCGACAGTTTCTTCCAGGACGACGTGGAGGGTGAGGATCTGACGTACATCATGCCGCACGGGGACCACGTGGTGCTCGGCGGCAGTGCCATTGAGGGTTCGGAGGATCTGGTACCGGATCGGGATACCGCGTCGGCCATCGTCGAGCGGTGTGCGGATCTCGTACCGGCGTTGCGTACCGCACGGGTGTTGAAGCATCTGGTCGGACTGCGCCCCACCCGCGCCCAGGTACGGGTGGAGCGGGATTCGGTCTTCCGTACCCCCCTGATCCACAACTACGGCCACGGCGGTTCCGGAGTAACCCTGTCCTGGGGATGTGCCGATGAGGTGTTGGCGCTCAGCGGCTTGGCCGGCTAGCCGGTGGCGGAAGTGGAACAAACACAATCTCCCGGTGACGTATCCCAGGTGTTGTGTAGAGCATTCCGCGAGGTAACCTCACGTTGGTCGCGCCCGCTGTTGGGTTGCGGACGGAGATGAGGAGTCCCCGGTGAGCAGGTTTGTTATCACAATCGCTCCGGATATGGGCGATGGTTTTGCGGGCGCGCACACGACGGTGCGGGTAGACACATCGTCGGGGCACGCGAGGATTACCGAGCTGACGGTTCGCGCGGGGGACGGTGGCGGGTTGGCAC
>DASRRF010000482.1:0-5798 GCA_035695905.1 Micromonosporaceae bacterium
CCACCGCGGCCCGGGTGATCCGATCCTCGGTGATCACCGCGAAGCAGCAGGACTACGTGCAGGCCGCGCGGATGCTGGGTGCCAGCAACGGGCGGATCATGCTGCGGCACATCCTGCCGAACGCGCTCGCCCCGATGGTCGTGGTACTGACGATCGCGCTGGGCGCCTTCATCGCCACCGAAGCGACGCTGTCGTTCCTCGGCGCCGGGCTCAAGCCACCGACGATCTCGTGGGGCATCGACATCTCGGACTCCCAGGCCCGCTTCCAGGACGCCCCATGGGCGCTGCTGTTCCCGGCCGGCTTCCTGGCGCTGACCGTACTCGCGTTCATCATGCTCGGCGACGCCGTGCGTGAGGCATTCGATCCGAGGTTGCGATGACCGATGTATCGGTGGAGTCGGGCGGGACCGCCGACCACCTGCTTGACCTGCGCGACCTGTTTGTGGAGTTCCACACCCGGGACGGCGTGGCCCGGGTGATCAACGGGGTGTCGTTCCACCTGGACGCCGGAGAGGCGCTCGCGGTGCTCGGCGAGTCCGGTTCCGGCAAGTCGGTCACCGCCCAGGCGATCATGGGCATCCTCGACATGCCGCCGGCCCGGATCCCCGGCGGCGAGATCCTCTACCAGGGCCGGGATCTGCTGAAGATGCCGGAAGACGAGCGGCGTGGGGTACGCGGTTCGGAGATCGCGATGATCTTCCAGGACGCGCTGTCCGCGCTCAACCCGGTGTTCCCGGTCGGCTGGCAGATCTCCGAGACACTGCGCCGGCGCAAGGGCATGGGCAAGGCCGACGGCCTCAAGCGCGCGGTCGAGCTGATGGAGCTGGTGAAGATCCCGGCGGCCAAGGAGCGCGTCACGGACTACCCGCACCAGTTCTCCGGCGGTATGCGGCAACGCGTGATGATCGCAACCGCGCTGGCCATGGACCCCAAAGTCCTGATCGCCGACGAGCCGACCACCGCGCTGGACGTCACCGTACAGGCCCAGATCATGGACCTGCTCGGCGAACTGCGCCGGGAGCTGACCATGGCGATGATCCTGATCACCCATGACCTCGGGGTGGTGGCCGACGTCGCGGACCGGATCGCGGTGATGTACGCCGGGCGGATCGTCGAGTACGCCGATGTGCACTCGCTGTACGCCGCGCCGGCCCACCCGTACACGAAGGGTCTGCTCGAATCGATCCCCCGGCTGGACGCGAAGGGCCAGGAGCTGTCCACGATCAAGGGATTGCCGCCCAACCTGATGCGGATCCCGCCCGGCTGCGCGTTCCACCCGCGGTGCCCGTACGCGAAGCAGGTCTGTCGCGACGAGGTGCCGCCGCTGCTCGACCTAGGCGGCCGGGAGAGCGCCTGCCACTTCGCGGAGGAGGTCCGCAATGGAACCATCGAGCGCTGAGCCCATCCTGCGGGTGGAGAACCTGGTCAAGCACTTCCCGATCACGCAGGGCATCCTGTTCAAGAAGCGGATCGGCGCTATCAAGGCGGTCGACGGGGTCAGCTTCGAGCTGCGCCGCGGTGAGACGCTCGGCGTGGTCGGCGAGTCCGGCTGCGGCAAGTCCACTCTCGCGAAGCTGCTGATGCACCTGGAGGCGCCGACCGCCGGCCGGGCGTACTTCCAGGGCCGGGACATGTTCAAGATGTCCGGCGCGGAGCTGCGCAAGCTGCGCCGGAACATCCAGATGGTCATGCAGGATCCGTACACCTCGCTGAACCCGCGGATGACGGTGGGCGACATCATCGGCGAGCCGTACGAGGTACACCCGGACGTGGCCCCGCGCGGCGATCGCCGCCGCCGGGTCGAGGAGCTGCTGGAGCTCGTCGGGCTCAACCCGGAGCACCTCAACCGGTACCCGCACCAGTTCTCCGGCGGGCAGCGCCAGCGCATCGGGATCGCCCGCGCCCTCGCGCTGCACCCCGAGGTCATCGTCTGCGACGAACCGGTCTCCGCGCTCGATGTCTCCATCCAGGCACAGGTGATCAACCTGCTGGAGAAGCTGCAGGACGAGCTCGGACTGTCCTATGTGTTCATTGCGCATGACCTTTCCGTGGTACGGCACATCAGCGACCGGGTAGCCGTGATGTACCTCGGCAAGATCGTGGAGATCGGCACCGAGGACGAGATCTACACCCGGGCGACCCACCCGTACACCCAGGCGTTGTTGTCCGCGGTACCCGTGCCGGATCCCACCGCGCGGGCGCACCGGAAGATCATCCGGCTGGCCGGCGACGTGCCCTCGCCGGCGAACCCGCCATCGGGTTGCCGGTTCCGTACCCGGTGCTGGAAGGCGCAGGAGCGCTGCGTGATCGAAGAACCGCCACTCGTGCTGCGGGCGGTCGATCCGCACCTGTCCGCCTGCCACTTCGCCGAGGTCGCCGAGCACGTGGTCTGAGGCGCGGGCGCTGCGTGCCGGCACGCGCCGCAGTCGCTCTTCCGACCTATGCCTTGTTACCGGTAACGGCGAGTCGCACGATGGTCACAGCGGGGTCCAGCCGCGACTGAATCGGGTGACCCTTGAAGCCGTTCGGGAAATGGCTCGCCGGCCTGCTGGCCGCGGTACTCACCGGCGTCCTGGTCTACTGGTTCACAGTCGGGTTCCAGCAACCCCTCGACCGCGGTCAGTCCACTGTGGACGCCGGCTCGCCGACGACTCCGGCATCGACGCCCACGACCCCGGTGCAGACACCTACCACTCAGCCACCGCCAACGACGCGGCGACCGACGCTCGCCTTCCTCGACCGGGTCAAGGGAAAGTGGTCGCTGCAGTCCTGGACCGAGGCGGGCGGACCGACCACGCTGGGCATCGAGGTCCTCCGCGGCACGCTGGTCATCTCCGACCGGGCACAGGCCGACTGGCAGATGGATATCCAGCAGGTGAACCGGCCGACGACGCCGCAGCCGAGCATCTTCTGCGGAGGTCAGGTCACGCTCTCCGGCAAGATCGAAGGGGTACCGGGCGGCACGCGCAACGGCGCGAAGGGCTGGACGACCGATCTGAGCTCGATCGACCACGCCACGACCGGCGAGGGCTGGATCTGGCGCGCGCTGTGCGGGTGGGCGGTCATCGGCACCCGAGCGCCGTACAGCACCACCATCGACGGTTCGCCGAGCGTGGCCGCGACGCGGATGGAGATGGCCAACGAGTACGGCACGCTGCGCTGGGTACGCGCTTAGTGGCTCTCGTCCGCCGGCGAAGCCGCGCCAGCCTAATGGTAGAAGTGGCGGGTGCCGGTGAGGTACATCGTCACGCCGGCAGCCGTTGCGGCGGCGATGGACTCCGCATCGCGGACCGAGCCGCCGGGCTGGACGACCGCCCGTACGCCGGCATCCAGCAACACCGCAAGCCCGTCCGGGAACGGGAAGTACGCGTCGGATGCGGCAACCGCGCCGGCCGCCCGCTGCGCGCCGGCCCGGGCCACCGCGAGCCGGGCCGAGTCGACCCGGTTGACCTGTCCCATCCCGACGCCGACGGTTGCCCCATCCGAGGCGAGCAGGATCGCGTTGGACTTCACCGACCGGATCGCCCGCCAGGCGAACTCGAGGTCGGCCAGCGTACCGGCATCCGCCGGAGCACCGCTGGCCAGCCGCCAGCCGGCCGGAGCATCGCCCGCAGCGTCGATCCGGTCGGCGGTCTGCCCGAGTACGCCGCCGGAGATCCTTCGATACTCCACAGTGGATGGAATCCAGGCCGGCGCGACGAGCAGCCGGATGTTCTTCTTGGCGGCCAGGATCTCGACGGCACCATCCAGATAGGACGGTGCCACGACGACCTCGGTGAAGACGTCGGCGATCTGCTTGGCGAGGTCCACGCTGACCGGGCGGTTCACCGCGATGACGCCGCCGAATGCGGAGGTGGGGTCGCAGGCGTGCGCCTTGCTGTGCGCCTGCGCGACATCCACCCCGACCGCGATGCCACACGGGTTGGCGTGCTTGATGATGGCCACGCACGGCTGGTCGAAGTCGTTGGCCGCGCGCCAGGCGGCTTCCGCGTCCACGTAGTTGTTGTAGGACATCTCCTTGCCGTGCACCTGGGTTGCCTGGGCCAGGCCCGGGTCGGCCAGCGGGTCGGCGTACAGTGCCGCTGACTGGTGCGGGTTCTCGCCGTACCGCAGTACCGCCGCCCGCCGCAACGCCGTCCCGGCGAACTCCGGCCACCCCGACTCGCCGGGCGCCAGCTCGTGCGCACACCACTGCGCGACCGCGACGTCGTACTCGGCGACGTCCGCGTACGCCCGCGCGGCCAGGGCGCGGCGCTCGGCTAGGGTGAACCCGCCGGCAGCGAGCGCTTCGATCACCGCGGGGTATCCGGCCGGCGACGTCACCACCGCCACGTTCGCGTGGTTCTTGGCTGCCGCCCGCACCATCGCCGGGCCGCCGATGTCGATCTGCTCCACGCAGCTGTCCACGTCCGCGCCGGAACGCACCGTCTCGGTGAACGGGTAGAGGTTCGACACCAACAAATCAAACGGTTGTACGCCGAGGCTGGCCAACTGCTCCACATGCGACGGTAGCCGGAGGTCGGCCAGCAGGCCGGCGTGCACCTTGGGGTGCAACGTCTTCACCCGGCCGTCCAGGCACTCGGGGAAACCGGTCAGCTCCTCCACCCGGGTCACCGGGATGCCGAGCGCCTCGACGGCGGCCGCGGTCGACCCGGTCGACACGATGTCCACGCCCGCGCCGGACAGGGCGCGCGCGAGGGTTTCCAGGCCGGTCTTGTCGTACACGCTGACCAAGGCCCGGTTGATCGGCCGGCGCTCATCGACGGCGCTGTTCATGGGATGGTGACCCTTCTCCCGGTGATGGTCCAGCCGTCGCGGACCAGACGGCCGGTGTACTCGACGAGTTGCCGCCGCTCGGCCTCTTTGATCCGCTCGGTCAACGTCTGCTCAGTGTCGTCATCGAGTACCGGCACCGCGGTCTGCGCGATGATCGGTCCGGTGTCGACCCCATCGTCCACAAAGAACAGTGTGGCCCCGGCGACCTTCACGCCGTACGCCAGCGCGTCGCGAGGACCGTGGATCCCAGGGAACGCGGGCAGCAACGAGTTGTGCGTGTTGACATACCGGTCGCCGAAGGCGGCCAGGAACTCGGGTCCGACGAGCTTGAGGAAACCGGCCGAGATGACGAGATCCGGCGCGTGCGCCGCGGTTGCCACCGCGAGCGCCTTGTCCCAGGCGCCCCGGTCCGGATGGTCACCGAGCCGTACGACGTACGACGGCACGTCGTGCTTGGCGGCCCGGATCAGGCCCTCGATCCCGTCGCGGTCGGCGCCGACGGCGACCACCGCAGCGCCGTACCCCGGGTCGGCACACGTGTCGAGCAGGGCCTGCAGGTTGGTGCCGGAGCCGGAGACGAGCACGACGAGCCGGGCGGGAGTGCCTGTCACCCCACGCACCCTAGCGGGCGTGCAGCGGCCGGCCGGGGCCGGCGCGGCGGACAATTCCGGCGAAACAAGCACGAACGGGTGAGATACCACGGAGTATTAGCGGTAGAACGTCGCACTGACGATACGAGGGAGCCAGCCGTGACGGATGCACCGAAGCCACCGCCGCTGCCCGACCCGCTGCCCGACCCGACGGCCGGGCCGCCGCTGGAGCCGCCGGTCACGCCGCCCGTAGTCACGCCGCCGGCCCCGGCCACACCGCCGGTGGTTACCCCGGCCGCGCCGACACCACCGCCCCCACCGCCGCCGCCGAGCGGGTACGGCGTACCCACGAACGCGCCGGCCGGGGGCTATGCCGGCCCGACGCCCGGTGCCGGCCCGGTCGGACCGGTTGGTCCGGGCGGTGGGAACCTC
>DASRRF010000483.1:0-4757 GCA_035695905.1 Micromonosporaceae bacterium
TCGAGTTCGACGAGCGGATCGCCGAGGTGCGCCGGGAGAAGGAGTCCGCGATCGACGCGCAGGACTTCGAGAAGGCCGCCTCGCTGCGCGACCGGGAGAAGCAACTGCTCGCCCAGAAGACGCAGCGGGAGAAGGAGTGGAAGGCCGGCGACCTGGACGTGGTGTCCGAGGTTGACGACGAGCAGATCGCCGAGGTGCTGGCGAACTGGACCGGCATCCCGGTCTACAAGTTGACCGAGGAGGAGACCTCCCGGCTGCTGCGCATGGAGGATGAGCTGCACAAGCGCCTCGTCGGGCAGGAGGACGCGGTCAAGGCGGTGTCCAAGGCGATCCGGCGTACCCGGGCCGGCCTGAAGGACCCGAAGCGTCCGTCCGGCTCGTTCATCTTCGCCGGCCCGTCCGGCGTGGGTAAGACCGAGCTGTCCAAGGCGCTGGCCGAGTTCCTGTTCGGCAGCGAGGACGCGCTCATCCAGCTGGACATGAGCGAGTTCCACGACCGCTACACGGTGTCCCGGCTGGTCGGCGCCCCTCCGGGGTACGTCGGCTACGACGAGGGCGGCCAGCTCACCGAGAAGGTGCGCCGCCGGCCGTTCTCGGTGGTTCTGTTCGATGAGATCGAGAAGGCCCATCCGGACGTGTTCAACACGCTCCTGCAGATCCTGGAGGACGGCCGGCTCACCGATGGTCAGGGCCGGATCGTGGACTTCAAGAACACGGTCATCATCCTGACCACCAACCTGGGTACCCGCGATGTGGCCAAGGCGGTGTCGCTCGGCTTCCAGTCCAGCGAGGACACCGAGAGCACCTACGAGCGGATGAAGCAGAAGGTCAACGACGAGCTGAAGCAGCACTTCCGGCCGGAGTTCCTGAACCGGATCGACGACACCATCGTCTTCCACCAGCTGACCGAGCCGGAGATCCTCACGATCGTGGACATCATGATCGGCCGGATCGAGGTTCAGCTGCGCAACAAGGACATGGCCCTGGAGCTGACCCCCGCGACGAAGCTGTTCCTGGCGAAGAAGGGCTTCGACCCGGTCCTGGGTGCCCGGCCGCTGCGCCGGACCATCCAGCGGGAGATCGAGGACCCCCTCTCCGAGCAGATCCTGTTCAACGAGCTGAAGGCGGGCCAGATCATCGTGGTCGACTGCGAAGGCGACCCAACCGACATCGAGCACGCGAAGCTCGTCTTCCGCGGGGCCGACAAGCCGCCGATGGTGCCGGACGCGGTGCCCGCCGACCTCGGCGGCACTGCCCCGGCGGGTACCGAGGACACCGCTGCCTAACAACCAACCTGTGTACCCCGACGAAGGTGCCGGACGCGCGATTCGTCCGGTGCCTTCGGCGTACCCCACGCCGCCGGCCGGCTGGGGCGTACGGCGTGGCGCACTGCTCGCCGCGCTCGACTCCGGCGCCTGGCTCACCGCGATCGTGGCCGGGCCGGCGGCCGGCAAGACCAGCCTGCTGACCGCGTGGGCACGGGGCCGGCCGACCGCCTGGTTGACCCTCGGACCCGAGTACGCGGGGCTGTCCGTACTGCGCCGGGGACTGGCCGACGCGCTCGGTCCGGCCGGGTCGGTGCCCGGCGCGGCGCTGGACGCGCTCGGCGCGACCGAGGAGGTCACCGGCGACCTGGCCGCGGCCGCGGATCCGTACGCGCACGCCACCGGGCTGGCCAGCGTGCTGGCCACCGCGTTCGACGGTGCGGCCGGGCCGGAGCTGGCGCTGGTCCTCGACGACGCGCAGCACCTGGCCGGTGGCGGCCCGGCGGCCCGGTTCGTCGAGGAGCTGTGCCGGCACGCCCCGCCCGGACTGCGACTGGTCATCTCGTCGCGGACCGAGCTGCCGTTCCCGGTCGACCGGCTGCGCGCCGCCGGGCGGTTGACCGAGCTGGGCGACGAGCAGCTGGCCTTCGTGGACTTCGAGACGTACCAGTTGCTGACCCTGGTGCTCGGCGACGCCGCGGCGGCCGACACGCTCTCCGCCCGGCTGCACGCGCTGACTGGCGGGCACCCCGGTCTCGTCGCGCTGGGCGCCGCATGGCTCGCCGCGCAGCCCGCCGATCAGCGCCGGGACCGGCTCGGTGCGCTGCCGTCGGCCACCGCCGAGGCGCTCGCCGGCTACCTGGCCCACGAAGTGCTGGCCACGGCCGAACCGGACGCGCGCGAGCTGGCCCGGCGGGCGGCGTACCTGCCCCGGGTCTCCGCCCGGCTCTGCAGGGATCTCGGGTTGCCGGCGGACGACCCGCGGCGGGCCGTACCCCTGCTGGCTCCGGTGGCCGACGCGCCCGGCTGGTACGCGGTGGACGCCGCGCTTCGCCCGGCCGTGCTGGTCAGCCTGCCGCTGCCGGACCCGGAGCTGCAGGCCCTGTTGGGTACGGCGAGCCGGTGGTACGCGCAGCACGGCCGGTTGGAGGATGCGCTGGCCGCGGCAGCCGCCGCGGACTCCCCGGACCCGGTGACCGAGCTGCTCGTCGCGCACGGGTCGGCGCTGCTCGCGGCCGGACGCGCCGCGGACGTCATTGAGGCCGCGGCGCGGGTGCCGGCTCACCGCCGTACCCCGGTAATGGATCTTGTGGAGGGCGAAGCGCGACACCTGCGCGGTGACCCGGCCGGCGCGCTGGCCTGCCTGGAGCGGTTGGCCGCGGGGGACGGCCGGTTGGCGGCCGGGGTGGCGCATCGGATCGGGTTGATTCACCAGTCGGCCGGGGATCCGGCCGCGGCGCTGGCCAGCTTCCAGCGCGCCCGGCTGGACGACGCCGATCCGACCGACGCCGCGCTGGTACTCAGCCAGATCTCCACCACCCACTGGCTGCGCGGCGACCTGCCGGCCTGCCGGGACGCCGCACAGCGGGCGCTGGCCGCGGCGAACTCCGGGGGCGGGGACCGCGCGCTCGCCGCGGCACACACCGCGCTGGCGCTGGCCGCCGAGCGGGCCGGCGACTTCGAGGCCAACGCCGAGCACATGACCCTCGCGATGGCCGCCGCTCAGCGCGCCGGTGACCTGCTGCAGCAGATCCGGTTGCGGATCAACTTGAGCAGCCGGTTGCTTGAGGAGGGCCGGCATGCCGACGCGCTGGTCGAGCTCGACGACGCGATCCGCCTGATCGAGGCGACCGGTGCGCTCGAGCGGTACGCGGTGGTGCGTACGAACCGGGGCTGGGCGTACCGCTCGATGGGCCGGCTGGACGAGGCGGTCGCCGAGCTGGACGCGGCGGTACGGATGTGGCGGGCGGCCGGCAGCACACTGCTCGCGTACGCATTGAGCGCGCTCGGATCGGTCTACCTGGTCCGCGGCGACCTGGCCCGGGCCGAGGACGTCCTCGGCGAGGCGCTGGCCCTCGGCGAGCGCACCGGCGATCACCAGTCGCTCGCCGGACTGTCCACATTGGCCAGAGTGCGGTACGCGACCGACCCGCCGTCCGCCCGGGTGCTCACCGAGCGGTCCATCGAAACCGGGTTCGGGGTATGGCGGGCCTGGGCTCTGCTCACCGCGGGCTGGCTCGCCGTGCACGACGGCGATCCGGCCGCGGCGATCCGGCACACCGCCGACGCGGAACAGGCGGCCGCCGCGCGGCACGACGCGAACGCCGTCGCCGAGGCGCTGGAGCTGCGCTCGTACCTGACCGACGATCCGGCGATCGCGGTCGAGCTGCTGCGCGGCGCGCAGGCCCGGTGGGCACGGCTGGGCAACCCCATCTTCGTCGCCCGGGCCAGCGTCGCAATCGCGCTGCGCACCGGCGCGGACGTCCCGGCCGCGGAGGCCAGGCTCCGGGCTCTGGGGGTACGGCCGGAGGCGGCGCTCGCGGCGGGGCCGCTGCGCGCGGCGGGGGCGTTCACCGGCAGCCGGCCGGCGCCTTTCCTGCCCACCGCGCGGGCCGGCCTGGACCGGTTCGCCCGCGGCGAGCTGGACGAGGCGCAGCGGCTGCTGACCGACGCGGTGGACGGCGTACCCGGCGGGGATGCGTTGCCCGGCGCGGCCGGCGCCACCTACCTGGACGCGCTGCGCGCGCTGGCCAGCGCCTCCGCGGTGGCCGGCGAGACCGACGTGGCGCTGCGCTGGTACCTGCGGTTGCTCGAACACGATCCGAACGACGAGGTCGGCCACCTCGGCGCGGTGATCACCCTGGCCCGGGTGGGCCGGCACGACGAGGCGCGCCGGCGATACCGCGCGTACTCCGACCGGATGCGTGACGCGGGCGCGGAGCCGGCGCCGTACCCGTCGGAGTGGACCGCGATTCGCTAGTCCTTTACGTAGTTCTCCAGCAGCGCCGGGGTGAGTCCGGCCGCCTTGATCGCTTGCAGCGCGGCGAGGAAGTCGTCCGCGAAGGCCTCCCGGAAGTGCATCAGCAGGATGTCGCCCGGCTTGATCCGGTGGTCGGGCACCTGGTACCGGACGATCCCGGTGTTCACCGTCTCGGTCCAGAAGAAGCAGGCCTTGATCCCGCAGTCCTGCGCCGCCTTCAGCGTGGTGTCGTCCTTCTCGCCGTATGGCGGGCGGAACAGCGTCGGCCGGCGCCCGTACTGCGCGCCGAGATAGTCGGCCGACCCGCAGATCTCCCGCTTCTGGTCGGCATAGGCCATCCCCTTCAGGTTCCGGTGGGTGAGCGTATGCGCCTCGATCCGCGCGCCGTACTGTTGCAGCGCCTCGAAGTAGCCGGTGTTGGACTTGATCGCGTTGACCGTCAGAAACAGCGTGACCGGCACCTTCGCGGCGCGTAACAGCGTGATCGCCTCGGGGCGTTGCAGGTAGCCGTC
>DASRRF010000484.1:0-6844 GCA_035695905.1 Micromonosporaceae bacterium
CAACAGGACGAACGCGCCGTGGGCCAGGTTGATCACGTTCATCACACCCCAGACGAGGGAGAACCCGACCGCGATGAGGGCGAGCAGCCCACCCTGCAGAAGGCCGTACAGGGTCGCCTGGAGGAACTGGGTCACCGCTGGGTACCGGGCCACTTCATCGGTGCCTCGCTGGAGTCGGTCGGCCACACGGAGACCGGCTTGCCGTTCTGGATCTGGATGACCCCCATCTTCTTGGTCACGTTCTTGCCCTCGGCGGTGAACTTCAGCGGACCGAAGAACGACTGTTCGTCCAGTGTGGACAGAGTGTCGCGGACCTTGCCCGGATCCGTCGAACCGGCCTTCTCCACCGCGAGTACCAGGGCCAGGCAGGCCGCGGTCGCCTCGGCGTTGTGGTACTCCGGCTCGCGACCCGAGTACTGCGCGGCGAACGTCTTCGTGTAGTCGGTGGCCGAGCCGAGCCACTTGTCCTTGCCCGCGGTCTTCGGGGTCCACTGGGTGGAGCCGAGTACGCCCTCGGCGGCCGCACCGAGCGTCTGTACGAAGTCTGGCGTGGGTGGGGCGACCGTCTCCGCGAAGCCGGCCGGGGTCACGCCGAGCTCCTTGGCCTGCTTGATGATGGCCACGCCCTCGGCCAGGTGCGCCGAGCCGACGATGACCTGCGGTGCCTTCGGCTTGATCTTCGTGAGCGCACTGGACACGTCCGAGGTGCCGTTCGGTACGTACTCGGTGGCCACCACGGTCATGCCCAGCTCGACCGCCTTGTCGGTGCCGCCCTTGGTCGCCGTCTTGGAGAACCCGTCGTCCGCCGAGATGAACGCGATCGTCGTCGGCTTCGGCTGGGCCAGGTCGTAGATCGCCTGCACCATGCTCGCCACGTACAGGGTGGCCGGGGACAGTACGGCGAACGTGCGCTTGTACCCCTTCGTGAAGATCTTGTCATCCGCGCCGGCGCTGTCCACCATCACCTGACCGTTGCGCTCGATGACCGCGGCGGCGGACTCGGTGTTGGCCGACGAGTACGGGCCCAGGATCAGCTTCGTACCCTTGTCGTTGAACTGGTCGATGAGCTGCGCCGAGGTGTCCGGCGCGGAGGTGTCGTCCTGGTACTGGATGTCGAGCATCATCTTCTTGCCGCCGACCGGTACGCCGCCCTTGTCGTTGACGACCTTCTTGCAGACGTCGTACCCCTCCTTGGTGAGGATGCCTTCGCGAGCGAGCTTGCCGGTCAGCGACATTGACGCGCCGAGCGTGAGCGTGCCGCCGGACTGGTCGCCACCCGGCGCCTCGCCCTTCGAGCCGCAGCCGGCCGCGAGGAGCAGCAGCCCGACGGCGACTGCCAAGAACCTGGTCCTCATCGACTTCCGCCTTCCTTGAGGGTGTACGGGCGGGTACGTCCTGAGTCAATCTCCCGCGAATAGGCGATCAGATCAACCGGTGGACGGGTTTCCGCCGGAACAGTGCCGCGAAGTTGCCGGGTGCTAGCGGGTTTTGCTAACGAGCTTGTTGACGGGCGGCCAGCGGGCCGAGCAGCCGGGCCAGCGCCTTGGTCTTGCCCAGGTCGTCGGTGGACATGGTGTCGCTGATCCGGATGACCGCGCCGCGCTGCATGGTGATGTCGTACCGCCAGCCGAAGCCCTTGTGGTAGACGACCCGGGCCATCTCTTCGTACGGCAGGTACTCGTGCCCGGCCGTGGCGAGAAGCTGGCCCGGTGGTGTGTTGGCGAGCGCGACCAGGTGGCGCTGCGTCCCGCTGCCCCTCTTGTACCACGCCGGTCCGGGCACGACGAGCAGCCCGGTGTCGAGGATCAGCAGGTGCTTGTTCGGCCCGTTGACCTTGATGTTGGTCATCGCGCCGACCACCTCGGACCTCGCCGCGCTCGCCGCACCCACGGTGGGTTCGACCGCCCGGGCGGCGCCGAAGTCCAGGCCGAGCGCCGCGAGCGCGGCGAGCGACTGCTGGGTGCCGGCCGGGTCCCCTGCGATCAGCGGTGCGGCGTACCGCTCGACCGGGAACGGCGCGTTGTTGCGGTCGACCAGGGTGACCGGGTCCGACCAGGACAGCTGCCAGTACGCGACGCCACCGCGCACCGCGGCTGCGGTCAGCGCGGCCCGAACCAGGTCGGCGTAGCCGCCGGCGGCCTCGACGGCCCGGACCAGCTCCGTGTGGCGGCCCTGCCCGATGAGGGCATGCACCGTGTGCAGCCCCGGCTGCGGGTCGCCGGCGAGCCGGCCGGCGGCGCGGTACAGCCGGTCGGCCAGGACCTGGTGGTTCGCCTGCGCCGCGCGTGCCGTGTACTCCACGAAGGACACCCGCGGGCGGGAGCCGAAGTTGAACTCGTGCTGGTCCACCGCCGGAGCGAGCTGGGCCAGGTCGGGTACGAGCACCGAGGCGGGCCGGCGGTCGCCGGGTACGCCGGCGTCGGGCTGGGCCAGGATCGCGGCGATCCGGTCCGCCATCGGCGGGTGGGAGTCCCACCGCGACCGCTTCTCCGGCGCGGGGTTGCGGCGCAGCTGGTCGATCTCGCCGGCCCGGGCCCGCCACATCTGCGGGAAGCTGGTGACCACGTCGGCCGGCGCGTACCCGCTGTCCAGCCCCCAGGCGACGTAGTCGCGCAGGTACAGATCCCACGCCCTGGCCAGCACGGGCAGCTCGCTCAGCGCGCTGGCGGCCGCCTCCTTGCCGGCCAGCCGGACCGAGGCGAGGTCGGCCTCGTACTCCTGGCGGCGGCTCACTGCGGACTCGACCAGCATGTAGAGCCGGCCGTACCCGGCCATCACCGCGGCCAGAATGTCGGGCAGCCGGCTCACCGTGTGCACGATGGACAGCCGGCCGCGGTAGGTCAGCGCGCTGAGCCGGGTGTGGCTGTGCGAGTAGTGCCCGAGCTCGTGCGCCAGCACCGAACGCAGCTGGTCCACGGTGAAGGTCTGCAGCAGCGGCGTACCGATGAGCAGGTAGCGCCGGCCGCCGACCAGGCCCATCCACCGGGTGTCCTCCCAGACCGCCGCGTTCACCTCGGCCACGAGCTGTACCTCGTCGGGTACCCGGGTGCCGACCTCGCGGGCCAGCCGCGCCACGATCGAACGCAGCTCCGGCGCCCGGACCGGATCGACCTGTACCCCGGCCGGCACGCTCGGCCTGGCCCGGACCACCTTCCACAGCGCCACAATGAGGCCGACGCCGGCGATCAGGGCCAGCACGATGAGCTTCGCGCCGGCACGCTCGGACCAGCTGTCGGCCACCACCACGCCGGCCCAGACCAGGCCGACCACGAGTCCGACGGCGAAGAGGTAGAACCCGACGAGCAGGGCGACCGCGACGGCGGCGCGGATGGTGGTGAGCACGCAGAACCTCCCCGATCGGCTGCGTGTAGCTGCCGGCGCGAAGTTACCGCGGCGTACCGGCCGGCACAAGACCCACTCAGCGGCGCCGGACGTCGTACGCGTTGGTACCGGGTGAGCCGAGGAACTCCTGGTCACGCAGCCGGCACCAGGCGGCGATGTCGTTCGCCGCGGCCGGATCGTCGGCGAGTACCCGCAGCACCGCGCCGACCGGCAGCTCGGGCAGCCGGCGGGCCAGCGCGATGACCGGCAGCGGGCAGCGCTGGCCGAGGCAGTCGAGAACCTCCGCGGGCTCGGTCACAGCGCGGTCACCCCGGACTCGGCGCGCAGGTCGGCCACGATGCCGGGCAGCTCGGCGAGGAACCGGTCGACATCCCCGGAGGTGATCCGGCGGTGCAGCGACACCCGTACGTTGCCGTGCGACAGCACACCCATCGCCTCCAGCACGTGGCTGGGGCGCAGCGTGTCCGCGGTACACGACGAGCCGGACGACACCGCGAAGCCGCGCCGATCCAGCGCGTGCAGCAGCGCCTCGCCATCCACGTACAGGCAGGAGAAGGTGACCAGGTGTGGCAGCCGGTCCACCGGATCGCCGACCACCTCGACATCCGGTACGGTTCGCGGCACGGTCTCCCGGATCCGGTCGACCAGGGGGCGCAGCCGGGCCGCCTCGGCCGCCGCGTCGGCGTGCACCGCGCGCAGCGAGGCGGCGGCCGCCACGATCGCCGGCAGGTCCACAGAGGACTCCTCGAACGCGCAGCGCACTGACTTGCGTACCACGAGTATTCCGACCCCCGGCGGGCCGCCCCACTTGTGCGCGCTCGCGGTCAGCAGCGACCACCCCTGTGGCGGCGGTCCCCACGGCACGGTCTGCGCCGCGTCCACATACAGCGGCACGGCCCCGGTGTCCACCGCCGGCTGTACCGTACCGACCTCGTGGCTCGCCGCGATCAGGGCGGCCAGCGCCGCACCGGGTGCGGTCACCGCGGCCCGCCACGCATCCAGATCCACCCGCCCCAACCGATCCACGGGTACGGACAGAGCGCGGCCGCCGGCTGCCTCGTGCGCCTGCGCGGCGTACAACACCGCGGAGTGCTCGATCGCCGAGTGCACGAATACGTTCCCGGCCCGGCTCCGGCCGGCCAACCCACCCCGCACCGCGGCCCGGGCGGCGGCCGTACCGCTCGGCGCGAAAAACAGCTCGTCCGGCCGTACCCGCAAAGACTCGGCGACGGACGCCCGCGCCGCGTCCAGGAGCTGGCGTGCCCGGCGGGCCTGCGCGTAGAGCTTGCCCGGGTCCGCCCAGCCGTCCTCCAGCGCGGCGAGCAACGCCTGCTGGGCCACCGGGTGCAGTGGCGCGGCGCTGGCCGCGTCGAGGTAGGTCACCACTGCACGGTAACGCCCACCCGGACACGCCCACCCCGAGCCGCCGCCCACCGGCATGGTCGAGTACTCTGCCACCGTCCGGCGAGCGTGGCTAAGGAGGCAACAATTGGTCCGAGGACGTTCAGTGGTCCGAGGACGTTCGCCGTTACGGCGCGGGCTCGGGATGCTCGGCGCGGTCGCGCTGGTGACGCTGCTCGGCGGCTGCAACATCGGCGACACGTTCGACGGATTCGGCTGGCCGGAGCACGGTGTCACACCGCAGGCGAACCGGATGTACAACCTGTGGATCGGCTCCGTGGTGGCCGCGCTGCTGGTCGGCTTCTTCGTGTGGGGCCTGATCTTCTGGTGCATCATCCGGTACCGCAAGCGGGGCGACGGCGAGCTGCCTCCGCAGACCCGGTTCAACCTGCCCATCGAGCTGCTCTTCACGGTCACCCCGTTCCTCATCATCGCCGTGCTGTTCTACTACACGGCGGTCATCCAGACGGACGTGAACAAGCTGTCCAAGAACCCGGACGTGACCGTCGAGGTGATCGCGTTCAAGTGGAACTGGCAGTTCAACTACAAGGAGAGCGCGCAGCCGGACGCCGCGACGGTGACCAGCACGATCGGCACCAGCGAGATCGTGCCGATCCTGGTGGTACCGACCGGCAAGACCATCCGGATCGAGGAGACCAGCAAGGACGTCATCCACTCGTTCTGGGTGCCGGACCTGCTGTTCAAGCGGGACGTGTTCCCCGGTGCGATCGCGCGCAACCAGTTCGAGGTGACGATCACCAAGGCGGGCGCGTACGTCGGCCGGTGCGCCGAACTGTGCGGCATCTACCACGCGTATATGAACTTCGAGCTGCGCGCGGTGACACCGGAGCAGTACGAGCAGTTCCTCGCCGCGAAGAGGGCTGGCAAGTCCACGCCGGAGGCGCTGGCCGCGATCGGTCAGGCGCCGCAGGCGACCACCACCGAGCCGTTCGAGACCAAGCGCAACGCTGAGGACCTGCCGTGAAGAGTGAGTGGCGCATTTTCGGGCTGGTCGCGGCGTTCCTCTTCGTCGCCGCCGCGGTGTACGGCTGGTGGACCCACATCGACCTGGGTCACCTCGACTGGATCGGCACGATCGCGCTGATCCTGTCCGGCCTGCTCTGCCTGATGTGCGGCGGGTACTTCTGGTTCGTGTCGCGGCGGATCGACCCGCGCCCGGAGGACCGCGACGATGCCGAGGTGGCCGACGGGGCCGGGGAGATCGGCTTCTTCAGCCCGGGCAGCTACTGGCCGTTCGGGCTCGCGCTGGCGGTCGTCGTCGCCGGGCTGGGCCTGGTCTACTGGATGATCTGGCTGATCGCAGCCGGGCTGATAATCGTGCTGGGCGCCACCGGCGGCCTGCTGTTCGAGTACTACACCGGCTCCCGGCGGGGCGCCGAGCGCTAGCTCTTCAGGCCGCCTTGCGCTCGTCCTCCACCGTCGGTGAGGGTGGCCCGACCAGCATCGCCTCACCGCACCGGGTACAGGTCCACTCTGGACAGTCGTTCGCGTGCCCCTCGGTGCAGGGCGGTTGCTCGAACCGCGTGACGCGGGCACAGACGGCGCAGGACAGGTTGGTTGTCCGCACGGGTACCTCCCAGGGTCTCTGCTGACCGTGCCACGCCGGCGCGGCCGGGTGGGGGAGGAGGTGCGGCGCGTCGTTGCGGATTGTCGCTCGCCGGCTCGCCGGCTCGCCCGGTCGCCCGCGCTCGCTCGCCGGCTCGCCCGGTCGCCCGCTCGCGGTGAGCCGACCGTGTTCGGACGCCGCCTTCTGCTCTGCCCACTCCGCTGGAGCAGAGCGTCCTGTCTGCCGGTTCGGGCCCCCTGCCCCGACCGGCTGAACGCTCCCATGGATGTCACGTCGTGAGAGCGGCGAAGGGGCCTTGCTTCGGCCGGCGTTTCTCATAGACGTTGGCCTATGCACCCCAAGTTGATCGCGCTTGATTCAGGTGGATAGGCCAACGTCTATGCAGTCGGAAGGGGTCGGCGCCTTTGCCGTACCCATCCCGGCGGTACGGCGACGCTCTGCCCCGCTCCGGTGGGCAGAGCAGGAGGCGCGCCACAGACGGCCAGCCTCCGGAACGGCGGTCTATTCGTCGTG
>DASRRF010000485.1:0-1811 GCA_035695905.1 Micromonosporaceae bacterium
AATCACCGCGGCGAGGGCGCGGCGGGCGTCCGGGTGATCGATCTGGCTCAGTACGGCGGCGGCGTGCACCCGGTCCTCGGTCCGGCGCCTCGGCCGCCGCCCGGTCAGCTCGGTGCAGAGCGTGCCGAGCGCCTCGGGATCGCGGCGCAGCCACCACACCGCCGCCGCGGCATAGATCCGCACGGTTCCGCCGTACCGCCGCATGATGGCCTGCAGTGGCTCGGCGGCCCGGTCGGCGCGCAAGTGGGCAAGGCCCTGGATGGCCGGGATGTTGCCGCGCGCCGCGGCGGCGAGCAACGCGTCGATGACGTGCTCACGCTCGTACGGGGTGAGCCCGTCGAGCAGCGAGAGGTCCTGCTGGCGCAGGAACTCGTCGAGCAGGTCCTCCCAGGCCATCGCCGACCCGACATTCTCAGAACCGCGGCATGCCGCCGAACTGGCGGTCTCCCGCGTCCCCGAGGCCCGGCACGATGAACGCCCGATCGTTGAGACCCTCATCGATGGCCGCGGTAACGATCCGCAGCGGCAGGCCGGACCCGCGCAGCCGCTCCACGCCGGGCGGCGCGGCCAGCACGCAGATCACCGTGATGTCCGTACAGCCGCGGTCGGCGAGCAGCCGGCAGCAGTGTTCCAGCGACCCGCCGGTGGCCAGCATCGGGTCCAGCACGAGCACCGGCAGCCCGGACAGATCGGTGGGCAGCGACTCCATGTACGCCCGGGGTTCGAACGTCACCTCGTCGCGGGCCAGCCCGACGAAGCCCATCGAGGACTCCGGCAGCAGGGCCAGCGCCGAGTCGGCCATCCCGAGGCCGGCGCGCAGCACCGGCACCAGTAGGGGCGGATTGGCCAGCCGGGTACCGGTGGCGTCGGCCACCGGAGTGCTCACCGTCGTGTGGTCGACCGCGAAGGACCGCGCCGCCTCGTACACCAGCATGGTGGTGAGCTCGTGCAGCGCGGCGCGGAAGCTGCCCGAGTCGGTCCGGGCGTCGCGCATCGCGGTCAGCCGGGACTGGGCGAGCGGGTGTTCAACGACGAGTACGTCCACGGCCTCCGAACCTACCGCATGACCAAGATCGGCCAGGGCATGCTGCGTAGACTCGGGTGATGACCGGTACGGCGCAGCTGGCGGATGTGGCCCGGTCGGAGGCCGCGCTGCGGACGTTCCTGCACGGCCTGCCCGGCGTCGACCAGGTCGGCGCGGAGCAGCGGGCCGCGATGCTGGCCAGCAGGTCGATCAAGACGACGGCCAAGGAGTGGGCGATCGATCTCGCCATCCGGATGGTCGATCTGACCACCCTGGAGGGCGCGGACACCCCGGGCAAGGTGCGCGCGATGTGTGCCAAGGCGCGGCGTCCGGACCCGGCCGATGCCGGTTGTCCCGCGGTCGCCGCGGTCTGCGTCTACCCCGCGCTGGTCCCGGTCGCCACTTCGGCGGTACGCGGTTCAGCCGTGCGAGTGGCCAGCGTGGCGACCGCGTTCCCGTCCGGACAGGCCCCGCTGGACGTGAAGATCGCGGACACCCGGGCCGCGGTGACCGCTGGCGCCGACGAGATCGACATGGTGATCAACCGCGGCGCCTTCCTGTCCGGGCGCTACCAGGGGGTGTTCGACGAGATTGTGGCGGTCAAGACAGCGTGCGAGGACGCGCACCTGAAGGTGATCCTGGAGACCGGCGAGCTCGCCACGTACGACAACGTGCGGCGGGCGTCCTGGCTGGCCATGCTCGCCGGTGCGGACTTCATCAAGACCTCGACCGGCAAGGTGCAACCGGCGGCGACGCTGCCGGTCAGCCTCGTGATGCTGGAGGCGAT
>DASRRF010000486.1:0-3233 GCA_035695905.1 Micromonosporaceae bacterium
AACCGGATCCGGCCATCCCGCCCACCGGTGGCCACCCGCCGGCTGTCCGGCTCCCAACACGCATCCTCGATCCGGGCACCGTGCGCGCGGATCGTGCGTACCTCCGCGCCGTTGTCCGTACGCCACAACCGCAACGTGCCGTCATAGCTGGCCGAGAACATCTCCGCGTCGTCCGCGCTCCAACCAATCGCGTGTACGTCGTCGGTGTGCCCGCGCAACGCCAGCGTCTCCTGCCGGCGGCCGATGTCGAAGATGTGCACGGTGTTGTCCCGGCCCGCCACCGCCAACCGGCTCGCGTCACCGGACCAGGTCGCCGTCCACAACGCCTTCGCCGACGCGATCAGCTTGTCCCGTACCGACAGATCCGGGTACCCGAGCACATGCACCGTGCCGGACTGATCCGGTACCGCCAGCACATCGCCGCCAGAGTTGAACGCCACCCTGGTCAGCACCCGATCGGCCGCCTCCAGCGACGCCTCCCGCCGGAACCCGCTGCTCGCCCGCGCCATCTCGCCGGACCTCCGTCGCCTATGAACCTCGATCCGGCTCCGAGCGTAGAGGTCGACGGCCACTATTGGTAACTGGCTGATCACTGCGACGATGTCGGCCTTCTTGCAACTGCAACCCGGTGACGACGAGCGGGAAATGACTGAACGCCTGAGGGGTGTTGCCGAGCTGGCGACGCTGCACCGGATCCCACTCCTCGCTGAGCAGGCCGACATCGTTGCGCAGGGCCAGCAGGCGCTCGAACAGCGCCACCGCCTCGCCATCGCGGCCGATCGCATGCAACGCGTCGACCAGCCAGAACGAGCAGGCCAGGAACACCCCTTCACCGGGTGGCAGGCCGTCGTCCGCGTCCTCGGTGCGGTACCGCAGGACGAGTCCGTTCTCGGTCAGCTCGTTGCGTACGGCGAGCACGGTGCCGATCACCCGCGGGTCGTCCGCCGGCAGGAACCCCACCCGCGGGATCAGCAGCAGGCTCGCGTCCAGCCCCGTTCCGCCGTACGACTGGGTGAACGTACCCCGGTCGGCGTCGAACCCGCGGGCACACACATCCGCGTGGATCTCGTTGCGCCGCGCGGTCCACCGGTCGACGTCGCCCGGCAGGCCGTCCAACCGCGCGGTACGCACCATCCGGTCGAACGCCACCCAGGCCATCACCTTGGAGTGCACGAAGTGCCGGCGCGGGCCGCGCATCTCCCACAACCCGTTGTCCGGCTCCTGCCACGCGCCTTCGAGGTAGTCCAGCATCGCCTGCTGCAGGTCCCACGCTTCGCCGTGCCCGCTGATCCCGGCCTCCCGGGCCAGGTGCAGGCCGTCCAGCACCTCGCCCCACACGTCGAGCTGGAACTGCCCGGCGGCCGCGTTGCCGACCCGTACCGGCTTGGAGTTCTCGTACCCGGCCAGCCAGTCCAGCTCCATCTCGGGCAGCCGGCGGGTGCCGTCCAGCGCGTACATGATCTGCAGGCGGGCCGGGTCGCCGGCGACCGCACGCAGCAACCACTCCCGCCACGCCCGGGCCTCCTCGACGTACCCCGCGGCGAGCAGGGCCTGCAGGGCGTACGTGGAGTCGCGCAGCCAGCAGTACCGGTAGTCCCAGTTGCGCGGCCCGCCGATCTGCTCCGGCAACGACGTGGTCAGCGCCGCGACGACGCCACCGGTCGGGGCGTAGGTGAGCGCCTTGAGCACGATCAGCGACCGCTGGACGGCATCCCGCCACCGCCCCGACGCCCCCGAGCGCAGCGACCACTCGGTCCAGAACCCGAGCGTGGTATCCAAGGCGTGCACCGGGTCGATCCGGGCCGGCGCCCGGTGGTGGCTCGGCGCCCAGGTCAGTACGAACGGCACCCGGTCTCCGGCGGAGACGGTGAACTCCGAGATCGTGGCGAGCTTGCGGCCCTGCAACGGGGCCGGCGTGGTCAGCCAGACCGCGTCCGGCCCGGCGATCGCCTCCAGCCCGTTGTCGCGCCGGCGTACCCACGGCACGATCCGGCCGTAGTCGAAGCGCAGCCGCAACTCACCGCGCATCGGCACGGATCCGCTGACGCCTTCGACGATGCGGACCAGATCGCAGGAGCTGCCCCGGACCGGCATGAAGTCGGTCACCGTGGCCACCCCATCGGGCGTACGCCACTGCGTCTCCAGCACCAGCGTGTCGCCGCGGTAGCTGCGGCTGGGCACGCACTCGCTCGTGTCATAACTGGCCGCCGGGGCGAGCCGCCACCGGCCCGCCTCGGGCGTGTCCAACAGCGCCGCGAAGCACGCCGGCGAGTCGAACCGGGGCAGGCACAACCAGTCGACCGACCCGTCCCGGCTCACCAGCGCACCGGTGTGCAGGTCACCCAGGAGCGCGTAATCCTCGATCCGGCTCATGCCTGCCCACTATGCACGGGGCCGGCGGCCCGCTGCAGCCGCGCCGCGACCAACGGGAGGACGCCGATAACGACCAGCGTGTGCAGCGTCGAATCGGTCATGCCCGCAATCTTGGCGGACGTTCGGCCGGTTTGGCCCTATTTCGCTGCGGCGAGGTCGGCGAGCTTGGTGACCGTACTCCAGTTCCGGGCGGTGGCCACCACGCCGAGGCGCTTGTCCCAGAAGTTCGCCGGCACCTTCGACCCGAGCACACCGTTCGGGCACCACAGGTAGGCTTCCCGCCCGCTGATGTGCAGCACGTCCGGGAGCAGCTCCGCGGCGTCGACCCCGGCTACCCGCTGGGCGTCCGGCGCCTGGGCCAGAAAGACCACGAAGAACCTCGACGGCTCGCCGGTGTGCTCCGGCATCGGGTTGGCATCGACCACCGCGGTCAGCTCGGCCTCGGTCCGTACCACCACGCTGACCTGCATGTCCAGGTCGGTCTCGATGCGCTGCTCGATCTCGCGAGCCACCCGGTCCGGCCGCTTGGCCGAGGTGAAGACGGCGTTGCCGCTCTGCAGCAGGGTACGCACGTCGGCATAGTCCAGCTCTTCAAGGACTTGCCGGAGCCGGGCCATCGCGATCCGCTTGTTGCGCCCCACATTGATGCCGCGCAACAGGGCAACCTGCCGGGTAGCGGCCATCCCCGTCCCTCCGATCAAAGACCTTTGATCAGGGTACGCGAGGCCCCGCCCAGTCGGATGTGCCGGTGGCGCGGGTATGTCACACCGACATATTCATGTCGCAGAGACATCATGTCGCAGAGACATACAGAGCAGAATCGATGCCACCGGTTCGACCGTGCGGCCGCTCCTATTGAT
>DASRRF010000487.1:0-7645 GCA_035695905.1 Micromonosporaceae bacterium
GGATGCGCACGCGAAAAACTACTCGGTTCTGCTCTCTGGCGGCATGATCCGCCTCGCGCCTCTGTACGACGTGGCGAGCGCACTCCCCTACGACGACATGTACCTGCCGAAGCTGCGGATGGCGATGCGCATCGGCGGTGAGTACCGCGTCGAGCACATCGGCGCGCGGCACTGGCGCAGATTCGCGGCCGACAACGGGCTTGACCCGGACGCGACCCTCGCCAGAATCGACCGTCTCGCCAGTCGCGTGCCGGCGGGGCTTGCCGAAGCCATCGAGGACAGGGCGGTCAACATGCTGAACAGCGAGCTACCCGCCCGACTCGTCGACCGGATTACTTCTCGCGTGCGGCGCTGCCGCGAAATTCTCGCGCGTGAAGACGAACAGCAGTCATGACGATGCGGTCGTGTCCGCGAGCAGCAGGTCGGCGGCGCGTTCTCCGATCATGGCGGCCGGCGCGTTCGTGTTGCCGGTGGTCACCAGCGGCATGACGGACGCGTCCGCGATGGTCAGGCCGCGGACACCGTGGACCCGTAGCGCCGGATCCACGACCGCATCCTCGTGCCGGCCCATCGCACACGTACCCGCCTGATGGTGGTACGTAACGACCGTCTCGCGTACGTAGTCACGGGCCAGCTCCGGCGTGGCGGCCAGCGAGGCGGGATACAGCTCCCGCGCCCCCCATCCCTCACGCAGCGCCGGCTGCGCGCCGATCTCCCGGCAGAGCTCGAGTCCGGCCACGAGCGCCGCCACATCTTCGGGCGCACTGAGCACCCTGGGGTCGATGAGTGGAGCGCTGTCCGGGTCGGCGGAGGAAATCCGTACGGTGCCTCGGCTCGCGGGTCGCACCAGACCCGCCATCAACGTGATGCCCTGCGCCGGAGCCGTCATCCACTCGGCGAGCAGCGGCACGCCGAAGTGGATCGGCTGCAGGTCCGGGATGGCCAGCGTCGGGCGGCTGCGCCAGAACAGGTGGCTCTGGCATGCTGGCAACCCGTCCTGCGCGGCGATCGGCCGTGCCGTGCCGAGGATCACCGGTACCAGCCAATGGTCCTGAAGGTTGCGACCCACGCCGCGCAGCGGCACGACCACGTCGATCCCCAGTGGACGCAGCAGCTCCGGGTCGCCAACTCCGGAGCGCTGCAACACCAGCGGCGATCCGATCGCACCGGCGGACAGCACAACCTGCCCGGCGTACGCCCGCTCGATCGCGCCCGCGCGGTCCCATTCCACGCCGACACAACGGGTCCCGGACAGCAGAAGCCGGTGCGCGAGCGCCGACGCGACCACATGCAGCCGGGAGTCACCCCGGACCGGACCGAGATAGGCCTGCGCGGTGGTGAAGCGCTTGCCGTCCCGCACGGTCAACTGGGTGTACGACACGCCGTCCGGCCGTACGCCGTTGTAATCAGCGTTGAAAGGAACCCCCTGTTGCACGGCGGCCACCACGATCGCCCGATGCACCGGGTGGACCTCGTAACGGGCAACCACGTCCTGGCGACTCTCGATGCGCCGGAACACCGGCTCGACGTCGGCCCACGACCATCCCGCGTTGCCCAGGTACGCCCACATGTCGTAGTCGGCGGGGTGTCCGCGCACCCAGATCATGCCGTTGAGGGCGTGTGAGCCGCCGACGACCCGGCCCCGCGGCAGGTGCAGCACCCGATCGTGGGCGTACGCCTGCGGTGTGGTCCGGTAGCCCCAGTCGACCTCGCTGTCCCACAGCTCGTGCATGCGAACCGGGTTCTCGATGGCCGGAAGTCGCTGCTCCGGACCGGCCTCGACTACCAGCACCGAGTTCCCCTCGTCGAGCATCCGGCGGGCCACCACGCATCCGGCGGTACCGGCCCCGATCACGATGACGTCCACCCGACTGGGTGCCGGAGAGTCCACTGTGGATGCTGTCACACCGGCCGCTCTTCGGGGTACGTGACCCGGCCGAGCGGCGTGATGAACGCACCGCCCGGGGCCACCCGGACCGCACCGTCCGCGCCGAGCCCGACGAACGTGCCCGTGGTACGCATCGCGGTCAGGTCGTACAGCCACGTCGCGGCGACCGGGATGATGAACTCGCGGAACGTGAACACGTACAGGTCGTCGCCCAGGCCCCAGGTGGTGGCGAGGTCCACGTCGCCGTGCCCGCGCTGCTCGCCGACCAGGCACTGCCACGCATACCGCTCGCTGGACAGGTAGATGTGCTCGTACAGATGGTTGTGGCTGTACCGGTAGAGCGCCCGTAGGCCGATAAGATCCCGGGTGGGTGCCGGCGCCGGGCCGCGCACCTCGACGCCGGCGAGCACGCCGGGGGCGAACGTCTGGTCCACCCGGGGCCGGCCGGGCGTCGGCTCCTCGGCGATCCGCGATCGTACGGTCAGCGTGCGGGCGGTGTTGCGGTTGACCACGAGCACGGTTGCCCACAGTGGACGAAGGGGGTCGGTGACGGTGAGGTAGTACACGCCCGGACGAATCTCGACCGCCTCGTACCACCCCGAGCCATCCACAAAGGACACATCGTCTCCACTGTGGAAGGTCAGCGGCAGCGGATCCGCTCCGTCCTGGACGACGGTCAACGAGGTACCGGCCAGCTCACCGGTACGGGGCAGCCGGTTGCCGTCGATGCCGGCGGCGAAGTCGTCCATCGCCTTCCAGTCCGACGGGGCCGGCTCGGCGGAGCTGGGCAACCCGGGCTCGGTCATCGCGCGAACGCCAGGGTGGGCAGGTCAACGCAGCCTGCGCCGCAGTCCGCGACGACCACCGCGCCGGTGACCGCCGATGCCGCCGGCGAGGCCAGGAAAGCGATGACGTTGGCGATCTCGTCGGCCTCGGCCGGCCGGCGCAGCGGCACATCCTTGGTGACCAGTGCATAGGCCTCCTCCCGGCCGATCCCCCGCCGCTGACCGAGGAAGTCCATCTGTTCGTCGGCCATGGCGGTGCGCACCCACCCCGGGCAGACCGCGTTCACCCGTACCCCGGAATGCCCATAGTCCCGGGCCAGCGAGCGGGTCAGGCCGATGAGCGCGTGCTTGGTCGTGACGTACCCGACCACCTCCGGCCCGGCGAACAGCCCGGCGATCGACGACACCACGACGGCGTTGCCGCCCGCCGCGATGAGCTGTGGCAGCGCCTCGCGTACGGTGACGAAAGCGCTGTCGAGGTTGGCGTGGATGCTGTGCCGCCAGGACTCGTCGTCGGTGTCGGCCGCGGCGCCAGGAAAGTGACCGCCGGCGTTCGCGACCACGACATCGAGCCGACCGAACCCACCCACCGCGGCCTCGATGGCATGCCGAGCATCGGCGGTGACCGCGGCGTCGCCGGCCACCGCGAGCGCCATCTCGCCGAGCGGGGCGGCGACCTGGTGCAGCAACGCCGCGCGCCGGCCGGTCAGGACCACGCGCACCCCATCGGCGACGAGCCGGCGGCAAGTCGCCGCCCCGATTCCGGTGCCCGCGCCGGTAACCAGCGCGACCCGGCCGGCCATGCCCGTTGCTCCCACGGCGCCAACGGTAAGCGCGCCACGGGCGGTCCGGTGAGGTCCGTGCACTGGGCGACAAGTGTTGGCCACACCCAGACAAGCGGGCGGGCACGCGGTACCAGAGCCTCGTACCATGCGGTCCATGCGCTTGATCGTCCGCGCCCCCTCGGCGAGCGTCATCGGGGCGACGCTCGTGCTCGTGGCCGCTATCGGTGCCCTGCGCCCAACATACCTGCAGCCGAGCCAGCTGCTCGACATCCTGCAGGCGTCCGTCTACGTAGGACTGTTGGCGAGCGGGATGTCGTATCTCATCTCGATGCGCGAAATCGACCTGTCGGTCGGGTCGATGTTCGGCCTGTGCCTGATCTCGGTGGCGATGCTCATCTCAGCCGGGGTGAACGGGTGGCTCGCCGCGCTCACCGGAATCGTCCTCGGCGGCGTACTGGGCGGGGTCAACGCGGCCATCGTCACGTTCGTCCGCATCCCCACGATCGTGGCCACCCTCGCCACCCTGTCGGTGTTTCGCGGGCTGGCCATCGGGCTCACCAACGGTACGCAGGTGGTGAGCCTGCCGATCGGCGACTCGTTCTTCACCGTGCTGGGCGGCAAGGTCTTCGGCCTGCCGGTGAGCATTCTGGTGCTCTGCGCCGTGGCCGTCCCGGCCGGCGTCGCGCTGCATCACACGCCGTTCGGCCACCGGGTGCTGGCGATCGGATCCAACCCCGAGGCGGCGGAGTTCTCCGGCATTTCGATCGCCCGGGTCCGTACCCAGGTGCTCATTCTCGTCGGCGTGCTTGCCGGCGTGGCCGGCGTACTCGGCCTGGCGTTCTTCACCTCCGGCGATCCCAACATCGGTGGCGGGTTCGAGTTGCAGGCGATTGCCGCGGCCGTCATCGGCGGTACCCCACTGCGCGGCGGCAGCGCCACTATTCTCGGCGCCGTTGCCGGCGCGACGCTGCTCAACGTCGTGGCAACCGGCCTGTCGTATTTCAGCGTGCCCGCCAACTGGAGCGCCTTCGCCACCGGGGTGGTGATTCTGCTCGCGGTCGGTGTCGACAGCCTGGCGCGCCGCCGCCGCACGACCGTACCTTCCCTCGACCCCGCCACCCCGCCCACTCGCCCATCCTCCTCCGCACCGCCTCATCAGTAGGAGAGCGCATGAAACGGTCCGTACTTGGGCGCACGGCGATGGTGTCGGTGGTCCTCGGCACCCTGCTCGCCGCCGCCTGCGACAGCAACACCCCGAAACCGAACGCCGGCGGTGGATGCGACACCGCAGGCAAGAAGCTCAACCTCGCCTTCGTGTACGCGTCCACCACGCAGAACCCGTTCCAGGAGATGGCGTTCGGGGCACAGGCGGCCGCGGACGACGACGGCAACGTGAACCTGCAGCTGCTCGCGCCGACCGGAATCGACGGGCCGAAGGAGGTTTCCCTGTTCCAGTCGGCCGCCCGCACGGCCACCGACGGCGTGGCCTACATGACGGTCACCCCGGACCTGTTCGTCCGGCCGCTGAACGCCGCCACGGACGCGAAGGTTCCGGTGATCGCGGTGGACGCCGGGCCGCCACCGGGCACCAGCGTGAAGACGTTTGTCGCGAACAGCAACACGAAGCTCGGCGAGCTGCTGGGTGACGCGTTCGTGGCGCAGAACCCGAAGTCCGGCGGCGAGGTTGTACTCGGCAACGACATCCCCTCGCTGCAGCTGCTCGTACAGCGGCTCAACGGCGTACAGAACGTACTCAAGGCGAAGCTGCCGAACCTGAAGCTGGTCGGCCCGCTGGATTCCAAGTCGGAGCCGACGGAGAACTTCAACGCGTGGAAGAGCATCGTGCAGGCGCACCCGGGTGCGGTCGCGTTCATCGGCGTGGGCGGTCAGGACGGCGTATCACTGCCGCTGATCGCGCGGCAGACCGGTCGCACGTTCCTGGCCGGCTCGGCGGACCTGCCACCCGAGGCGGTCCAGGCGGTCAAGGCCGGCACGATCTTCGCGCTCTCCTCGCCCGAGCACTGGATGAAGGGTTACATCGCGCTACACCTGTTGATTGAGGCGAAGCGCAAGTGCACCGCGGTTCCCGAAGGCTGGTGGAACTCGGGTAACCTGCTGGTCGACAAGAACAACATCGACGACATCGTGGCCCGCCAGCAGAGCCCGGCCACCCGCAAGACGTGGTTCAAGAAGGAAATCGACAAGCAGCTGGCCAGCCCGCCGCTGTCCCCGATGAGTCAGGCCAACTAGACATGTACGTGCTCGAGGCGACCGGGGTACGCAAGTCCTACGGTGGAGTGGTGGCCCTGCAGGGTTGCGACTTCGCGGTCGCCCCGGGCACCGTACACGCCCTGCTCGGCGAGAACGGGGCCGGCAAGTCCACATTGGTGAAGATTCTGGCCGGCGTGGTCCGCCCGGACAGCGGCACGATCCTGCTGGACGGGGCGCCGGTCCGGTTCGCCAGCACCGCGGATGCCGCGCGCCGCGGCGTCGCCGTGGTCTCCCAGGAGCTGAACCTGTTCCCCGATCTCGATGTGCTGGCCAACCTGTTCACCAAGCGGGAACCGCGGCGGGGAGTCTTCGTCGACCGGCGGGCGATGGCGGCGCAAGCCGTGCCGGTGCTGGCCGAGCTGGGATTGTCCGTACCACTGCGGGTTCCGGTCGGCGAGCTCACTCTTGCGCAACGCCAGCTCGTCGAGGTCGGCAAGGCACTGCTGACCCGGCCGCGGGTTCTCATCCTCGACGAGCCGACGTCCGCATTGGACGAAAGCGGTACCCAGCGGCTGATCGGCGTGCTCGATGTGCTGCGCCAGCGACGGGTCGCCGTGGTCTTCGTATCCCACATCCTCGAAGAGGTCATGAAGCTCAGCGACGTCGTTACGGTGCTGCGCGACGGTGCCGTGGTCCTCGCCGCCGCGGACCGCCGCGAGCTGACCATCGATGGCATCGTCCGGGCCATGCTCGGTGACCGGCTGGTGGCCGAGGAGGATGCCGCGCTGCGCGGCAAGGCCGACCGTCCACAAGCGACAGATACGGGGGCGCTGGTCGTCGACCGCATCACCGTGCCGGGCGTACTCGATGAGGTCAGCCTCACCGCCCGGGTAGGCGAGATCGTCGGCCTGGCCGGCGTCGTCGGCGCCGGCCATCAGGCGCTCCTGCAGGTCATTTCGGGGGTACGCACAGCAGCCCGCGGGACGCTGCGGCTTCCCGGTGGCGCGGGGCTCTCGACCAACCCGCCGCGCACCCTGCGCCGTGCGGTACGCCGGGGAGTGGCCGTGGTTCCGGGCGACCGCCGGCTCGGACTCATGCGCGACAAGCCGATCTGGCACAACGTCGTGCAGGTACGCTCGGTCGCGCTGGCCGCGGACGGCCACCTGTTGCGGCCGGCGCGACTGCGCGAGCGGGCCCGCCGCCGGGCCGCCCAGGTGGGCGTACGGGCGGTCGACGTCGATCGGCTGACCGGCATGCTCTCCGGTGGCAACCAGCAGAAGCTGGTACTCGCCAAGTGGCTCGAAGCGGAGCCGTCCACGTTCCTGCTCGATGACCCGACCCGCGGCGTCGATGTCGGCGCCAAGGCCGACGTGCACCGCCTGATCCGGTTGGCCTGCACCGGCTCCGCCGTACTACTCTGCTCGACCGACCTGGACGAGCTGGTTTCGCTCTGCGATCGGGTGCTGGTGTTCCGGCGCGGCCGGATCGCCGCCGAGCTGTCCGGAGCCGAGCTGACCCGGCACCGCCTACTCACCGAGATGAACGCCGGCTGACCCGCGCCGGGCCGTTCCCCCTCAATGTCGGGGACCTTGCTGTGATCATGGATGGTTTGACAGCCATGCCCCCGACATTGAGTTGATCAAGGGGCGCGAGGGCGGGGGTGCGGCGGGCTAGGCGGGCGCGGCGTCCCGGCTGTGCCGGTACTCGCGGGGGGAAACCCCGTACGTCGCCTTGAACACCCGGCTGAAGTGGGCCGCGTCCAGGAACCCCCAATGCGCGCCGATCGCACCGACCGCTCTGGTCCGGCTCGCCGGCGCGGCGAGATCCCGGCGGCACTGCTCCAGGCGCCGTTCCCGGATCACCCGGGACACCGAGGTGGCCTCGTTGCGGAACAGCTTGTGCAGATAGCCGACCGAGATGTGGCAGGCGGCCGCGACCGCCTCGGGGCCGAGGTTCGGGTCGTCGAGGTGATCCTC
>DASRRF010000488.1:0-3685 GCA_035695905.1 Micromonosporaceae bacterium
GCGGCGCCGGGGCGCGCGGTTCAGTCGCCGCCGAGCTCGCGGCTGAGCCGCTCCAGGGTGACCCGCATGCCGTCCCGGTTGACGTCGGGGCGCACCGCGGAGGACCGGCCGGTGAAGATACGGCCGAGGGTCATCGCGCCCCGGGTACGGCGGTCCTCCCAGTACTCCAGCACCTCGGTACGGTCGCCGTCGGCCGGCGAGAACCGGTAACCCCACCGGGCCACCGGCAGCCCGAACGTGCTCACGTCGAAGGCGAACTCGCGACCGGGGTCTGCCACGGCGACCTTGCACGTGGTGAACCACACGAACGGCCCGCGCCGGTTGAAGCCCACGAACGTGCCCGGCCCCCCGTCCGGCCGCCGGCGCAGTACCCAGACCCCGATGCACTCCGGACTCCAGCGCGCCATCCGGCGTACCTCCGCGACCGCCGCGTACACCCGCTCGGGCGGCGCGCTCACCACTACCTGTTCCTCTACCCGGGACGACATGCCGGCACGGTACCGCGGTTTGCCCGTACCGTGTGAGCGTGGCGACAAGGTCCTGGTGGGGCTGGGGGTGGGCGGAGGACGCCCTCGACGGCCCGGCATGCCGGGCGCTCGCCGCGCGGGTGGCGCCGTTCATCGCGCTCGACGGCGAACTCGCGCCGATCCCGCCGGTGCCCACAATGGACGGTCCGCGCATCGCGCTGCCTGCGGCCCTGGCCGCGATCGGGGCGGCCGATCCGCACACCCGCGCGGCGCATGCGCACGGGAAAGCGTACCGCGACGTCGTGCGCAACCTGCGCGGCGAGTTGGCCCGGGCACCTGATCTGGTTGCGTACCCGCGAAATGAGAACGATGTGACCGCGGTGCTGGACTGGGCGACGCAGGCCCGCGCCGTGGTGGTCCCCTACGGTGGCGGGACCTCGGTCGTCGGCGGCATCGAGTACCGCGGCGACCTGCCGTGGGTCAGCCTGGATCTGGCCGGGCTCAACGGCGTCGTGGAGGTGGATCGGCTCAGCCGCGCCGCGCGGATAAGGGCCGGCACGCTCGGTCCGTCCATTGAGGACACTTTGAAAGGGTACGACCTGACGCTTCGGCACTACCCGCAGAGCTTCGAGTTCTCTACGCTCGGCGGGTGGTTGGCGACTCGCGCCGGTGGGCATTTCGCGACCGGGCACACGCACATCGACGACCTCGTCGAGGCGCTGCGCGTGGTGACCCCGGCCGGGGTGAGCGAATCGTTGCGGGTACCCGCGTCCGGGGCCGGGCCGTCGCCGGACCGGCTGTGGCTGGGCTCGGAGGGCACGCTCGGCGTCATCGTCGAGGCCTGGGTCCGCGCGCTGCCGCGGCCGCGGTTCCGCGCCAGGTCCGCAGTGTCCTTTGTGGAGTACGGCGATGCCGTGCGGGCCACCAGGGCCGTGGTGCAGTCCGGGCTTGCGCCGGCGAACTGCCGCCTGCTCGACCCGCTGGAGGCGATGCTCGGCACCGGGGCGACCGACGGTGCCGCCCGGCTGCTGCTCGGCTTCGAGTCCGCCGACCACCCGGTGGACGCGGCGCTCGCCCGCGCGGTCGAGATCTGCCATGCGCACGGCGGCACGACAGCCGAGGAGTCCACTGTAGATGGATGGCGGGACTCGTTCGTCGCCGCACCGTACCGCCGCGATGCCCTGGCGCGGCTCGGTGTCGTGGTGGAGACCCTGGAGACGGCCTGTACCTGGGACCGGTTCGAGGCGTTGCACGCCGGGGTGATGGCTGCCCTCGGCGCGCTCGGTGCCGTGGTGACCTGCCGGTTCACCCACGTCTACCCGGACGGCCCGGCGCCGTACTTCACCGTCTACGCGCCCGGCCGGCGCGGCGCCGACGTGGCGATCTGGGACGAGCTGAAGGCCGCCGCGAGCGAGGCGATCGCGGCGCACGGCGGCACGATCACCCACCACCACGCGGTTGGCCGAGATCATCGCCCGTGGTACGACGCCCAGCGACCGGCGCCGTTCGCGGCCGCGCTGCGGGCCGTCAAGGATGTGCTCGACCCGGCCGGCATACTCAACCCCGGCGTACTGATCTCACCCGCCGCACTGATCTAACGCAGCGTCATCGGTCGATGGCTAAACACCGCCTTAAGTCTAGATCGGCGCAGGCGGGATCTATCTTGATCTATCCTTTCAACTTACCCTGAGGGCGCGAGGCGAGACCCGCCTTGCCGACCCGCGGACGGGGCGCGGGAGCCGTAGGCGTCCGGGTGGTTATCCACGATCCGGGCGCCTGATCCTCAGGGGAGGACGCGCATGACCCAACTCCTCACCGTCCGCAAGCGCCTTCTCGCGCTGGGCGGTGTCGCTCTCGCCGCGGCATGCGTGGTTGCCGTGGCCGGATCGCCGGCTCAGGCCGCCGAAGGCACGGTACTCGGCGTAGGTTCGCCGAACGCCGTACCCGGCTCGTTCATCGTCGTGCTGAAGGACTCCGCCGTATCGGCGACGGGCGTCAGCGCGAAGGCGTCCACAATGAGCAAGAGCTACGGCGCCAAGGTCGGCTTCACGTACACGGCCGCGCTGCGCGGCTTCTCGGCGACGATGAGCGCGCAGGCGGCGCGCAGGATCGCCGCCGACCCCTCGGTGGCCTACGTCGAGCAGGACCAGGTCCTGACCATCGACGGTACGCAGACGAACCCGCCGTCCTGGGGGCTGGACCGGGTTGACCAGCGCAACCTGCCGCTGGACAACTCGTACACGTTCCCGAACACGGCGAGCAACGTGCACGCGTACATCATCGACACCGGGATACGGACCACCCACACCACGTTCGGCGGCCGGGCCAGCATCGGTTTCGACGCGATCGGTGACGGGCGCAACGGCGTCGACTGCAACGGCCACGGTACGCACGTCGCCGGCACGGTCGGCGGCTCGCAGTACGGCATCGCCAAGGGCGTCTCGCTGGTAGCCGTACGGGTGCTCAACTGCCAGGGCAGCGGTACCAGTGCCCAGGTCGTGGCGGGCATCAACTTCGTGACCAACAACGCCATCAAGCCGGCCGTGGCGAACATGAGCCTCGGTGGTGGCGCGGACACCGCGATCGACAACGCGGTGAACAACTCGATCAACTCCGGCGTCACGTACGCGATCGCGGCGGGCAACTCGAACGCGAACGCGTGCAACTTCTCGCCGGCTCGGGTAGCGGCGGCGATCACGCTGGGCGCCACGGACATCAACGACAACCGGGCCTCGTTCTCTAACTTCGGCACGTGTGTCGACATCTTCGGCCCCGGCGTGAACATCACCTCGGCGTGGATGACCAGCGACACGGCGACCAACACGATCAGCGGTACCTCGATGGCCACGCCGCACGCGGCCGGCATCGCGGCGCTGATCGCGTCGGCCCACCCGTCGTTCACCCCGCAACAGGTCCGCGACCAGATGGTCACCGACTCCACCCCGAACAAGGTCATCAACGCCGGTACGGGCTCGCCCAACCGGCTGCTGTTCGTCAACAACGGCGGTGGCGGTGGCGGGACGACGGTGTTCTCGGACAACTTCGAGACCAGCCTGGGCTGGACCACCAACGCCGCTGGCACCGACACCGCGGTGACCGGGCAGTGGGAACGCGGTGACCCCGAGCAGACCGTCAGCGGCGTCACGCTGCAGGTCGGTACCACCCCCAGTGGCACCAACGACCTGGTCACCGCCCGACTGGCCGGCGCCAGCGTGGGC
>DASRRF010000489.1:0-3844 GCA_035695905.1 Micromonosporaceae bacterium
CCGGGCGGCGGCGCAGGCCGAGCGCGGCGCCCAGCGCGAACGGCGCGGCGAGCACCACCAGGTCGACCCGGCCGAGCAGGGCCGCCGCGATGATCAGCAGTCCGGTGACCAGGATCGCCCGACCCAGCGCCCGAGTGGCCATCCACGGCCCGCCTTCGACTGTCCGATGTGGACCCTCGGGTACCGGCGGTACGGCGGTACGCAACACCGGGTTGGGCTGCACGCTCAGCCCCGCGGCGGCGCGGTGTAGCGGTACGGATCTGCCCGCGGCACGGGCTCGGTGTCGCGGGTGCCTTCCAGCCGGGGTGCCGGCGCGCCGTACGACGGCAGCGCGCCGCTGGCCGGAGCCGGCGTACGCTCCAGCACCTCATTGACCACATGGGACGGATCCACCCGGCGCAGCCACATCTCCGGTCGCAGCGTGATCCGGTGGCCGAGTGCCTGCACCGCCACGTCCTTCACGTCCTCGGGGATCACGTAGTCCCGGCCGGCCAGTACCGCCCGGGCCCGGGACAGCAACAACAACGCGAGCGACCCCCGCGGTGACGCGCCGACGAGCACCTGCGGATGCTCCCGGGTGGCCGAAGCGAGCGCCACCATGTACCGCCCGATCGAGTCCTCGACCGCCACGTCCTCCAGTGCGGCCTGCATGGCGACCAGCGTCGGTGCGTCGACGACCGGGTCCAGCAGCGCCTCCTCCTGCCGGCGGGCCATCCGCCGGCGCAGCACGTTCCACTCCTCGTCGGCGGTCGGGTACCCGAACGAGACCCGCAGCAGGAACCGGTCCAGCTGCGCCTCCGGCAGCGGGTAGGTGCCTTCGTACTCGATCGGATTGGCCGTCGCGAGCACGTGGAACGGCGGGTTCAGCCGGTACGTGGTGCCCTCGACGGAGACCTGCTTCTCCTGCATCGCCTCCAGCAGGGCCGCCTGGGTCTTCGGTGGCGTCCGGTTGATCTCGTCGGCCAGCAGCAGGTTGGTGAAGATCGGACCGGGTCGGAAGGTGAAGTCGTGGGTGCGTTGGTCGTACAGGAACGAACCGGTCACGTCCGCCGGCAACAGGTCCGGGGTGAACTGCAACCGGCGGAAGTCCAGCCCGAGGGCCTGCGCGAAGCACCGTGCGGCCAGCGTCTTGCCCAGGCCGGGCAGGTCCTCCAGCAGTACGTGCCCACCGCCGAGAATGCCGGCGAGGACCATCTCCAGCGCGTCGCGCTTGCCCACCACCACGGTGCCCACCGCGTCGAGTACGGCCCGGCCGAGCCGGCCCACCTCGTACGGCGGCAGGGCGCGTTCCACCTGAGTCACAATGCCTCCTGGTTCACTCGCTCGACGGGCGCCTCGGGCGGCGTCTTCCTTCGCCACCCCGAAACCCCGACGTCGTCGGCGGGGCCGCTCAGTCCAGACGCCGCCGCGCCCGCTCGCTCGCTCACAACTTCTCCAGTTCGCTGGCGACGGCCGCGATCTGTTGCGGCGTCGGGGATTTGGTAACCGGGGTGGCCAGGAATGTCCATAGTGGATCGCCAAGCAGGGCGCGGGCGCGGACCGGGTCGGACTGCCGGGTGAGGCCGTGCTTCTGGCGCAGCCGCTCGTCGGCGAGCTCGGCGATGAGCGGCTGGACGTTGCGTGCGAACCGTTCCGGGTCGGACTGGGTCCAGGACAGCCGGTTGTCCCAGCGGTTCGACGCGGACAGCAGCCCGTCGCTGATCGGCCAGCTCAGCTGCCAACTCTCCTCGCCCGCGGGCTGATCCGCGCGGTCCGGTGCGGAAGGCGCCGGGGCGATGTCGTGCAGCACGCGCTGCAGCACGAACATCGCGAGCAGGCCGGCGAAGACCACCGGGTACGGCAGGCCGATGCCGAGGGTACGGGCACCGAACACGACGAGCAGCGCGGCCGTTGCCGCATAGACGACCGCCTTGACCAGCCACATCCGGGGGCTGTCGAACGGCCGGTCCCGCTTGGGCTCCTCGTCGTACCTGAGAAGATCGTCGAGGCTGGCATCACTCACGGTGACCCTCCCGCCGGCCCGGATGACCGCGCTCACTCATGTGGCCACCGCCGGGGCGGTCAGCTCCGCGCGCAGCTGGCGCAGCGCGGACAGCGCCTGGGTACGCATGGTCTCGTCGACCACGTGTGTCGCGTACCGCGCCTCCCGGTAGATGTCGGCGAACCGGTCCAGCACCCGGCGGTCCACCCGATGCGAGCGGAGCAGCCGGAGCACGAGGTCGGCCGGCGCATCGCCGATCTGGCGCGGCGTTCCGGCCGCCGCCGCGGCCTGTTCCAGCCGGACCCAGCAGGCGATCACAGCGCGGCGCGGGTCCCGGTCCATCTCGGACAGTTCGGCCAGCCCGGCATCGAGCGCGGCGACCACGTCGTCGGTGCGCGCCTGCAGCCCGCTCGCGCCATCCTCGACGGGCAACGCACCCTTGCGTACCGAGATGGTGTCCCGCACGACAACCCAGACTACGACGAGCACGATGGCGATCACGATCAGTAGGCACAGCGCGAGAGCCAGGTTTGTCACCCAGGCCGGCAGCCGTACCCCGCCGTCGGCGGCGCCGGACCCGTCCGGACCGTCGGGCGCGGTCGGGAGCGGCCGCTGTGCGGTGGGCGGGACGAACGAGCCCTTCGGTTGCGGCAGCGGCACCTTCGTGACCCGCGGCGAGGACAGCGCGGCGGCCAGCGCCGCGACGCCGAGCAGCCCGGCCACGCCGAGCATCGGCAGCCAACGGCGCAGCGCGGCGTCGCCCGACCCGCCGGATCGACCGAAGCTGAATCGCCGAGCGGGGCCGCGCCGCCCCTCGTCTGCCATCTGTCCCTATGTCCCCGTGTCGTGTGGTCTGGTCAGGTCGTCCGGTTTCCCGCGGGTCCTGTCTTGTTAACGAGGCCCGCCAGCCGTTTGGCCCGGCCGAGCACCTCGTCCAGCATTGCCGGCGTGAGCCGGCCGGTAAAGGTGTTCTGCTGGCTCACGTGGTAACAGCCCAGCAGCGTAGCCGGACCGTCGTGCTGCGCGCCGTGCCGGAAGGCGGGACGTGGCGTCGGCGGCGGGACGCCGTACACGTGGGTCATGGTCGGCCACCACGCGGCCCAGGCGAACGCACCCAGCGCGACCACGACGCGCAGGGTCGGCCGGATCAGGGTGACCTCGCGGTGCAGCCAGGGCGCGCAGGTGTCGCGCTCGGCCGGGGAGGGCTTGTTCGCCGGCGGCGCGCACCGCACGGCCGCGAAGATGCGCGTGTCGCGCAGCACGAGCCCGTCGCCGGCCGCCACCGACGCGGGCTGGTTGGCCAGGCCGGCCCGGTGTAGTGCGGCGAACAGTACGTCCCCGGAGCGGTCTCCGGTGAAGATCCGCCCCGTCCGGTTCCCGCCGTGCGCGGCCGGGGCGAGGCCGAGTATCGCGATCCGGGCGTCCGGCGGGCCGAACCCGGGCACCGGGCGGCCCCAGTACACCTGATCGGCGAAGGCGGCCCGCCTGGTCCGGGCGACCTCCTCCCGCCAGGAGACCAGCCGCGGGCAGGCGCGGCAGGCCGACACGGCGCCGTCCAACCCGGGCAAGTCGGCCGCTGCGGCCGCCTGCCTGGACACATCGACAGGGGTACCCGCGGGAGAGCCGACCACACCGGACAACTTAGTGGAAGGCGGGCGCGGCGTGGCACCACCGGTTCCTGGCAGGCGAGTAACCGCGCCAGCCAGGAACCGGCGAGCGGCCTACTTCTTGATCGGCTCCAGGCAGAGGACCGGGCCCTTCTGGCCCTTCTTGCCCTGCCAGAACCCGGTCACCGCGCTCGGGTACGGCTGGCAGATCTCGGCCAACTTCGTGTTGAAGTCGTCCAGCGTCTTGCCGTCCACG
>DASRRF010000490.1:0-7632 GCA_035695905.1 Micromonosporaceae bacterium
ACCTCGTGCAGGACATCGCGGATGGACCGCTCGATGCGGTCGGTCCGGGCCTCGATCTCCGGCGCGCCGCCCAGCGGGTCGACCACCTCGGTCAGGCCGGTCTCGAACGCGACGATCTGTTGGGTACGCAGGGCCAGCGTCGCGGCCGCCGCGGTGGGTACGCCGAGCGCCTCGTCGTACGCGCTGACGTGCAGGGTCTGTACCCCGCCCAGCGCCGCGACGAGCGTCTCCACGCTGGCCCGGACGATGTTGTTCAGCGGCTGCTGCGCGGTGAAGCTGGATCCGGCGGTGAACGCGAAGATTCTCAGCTGCTCCGACCTCGGGTCCTTGGCCCCGTACCGCTCCCGGACCAGCCGTGCCCACACCCGCCGGGCCGCCCGCAGCTTCGCGATCTCGTCCAGCACCTCGATGCCCACGCTCAGGAACGTGAACAGCGTCGGCGCCACCGCGTCGATGTCGACGCCACGCCCGGTGACCTCGTCCAGGTACGCGATCGCGTTCGCGAACGTGTACCCCACCTCCTGCGCGGCGTCGCCACCGGTCTCCGCGATGTGGTACCCGGACATCGCCAGCGGTACCCAGCGCGGGGTGTGCCGTACGCAGTGTTCGATGGTGTCCGCGGCCAGCCGCAGCGACGGTCCCGGCGGGAAGATCTGGGTTCCCCGGGCGATGAACTCCTTGAGTACGTCGTTCTGGATGAACAGCCCGAACTCGTCCGGCCTCTGCCGGCGGTTCTCGGCCAGCGCGGTGAACATGGCGGCCCAGATGTAGCCGATCGAGTTGGCGGTGGTCCGTACCTGCGTGATCTTTTCCAGCGGGATGCCGGCCATCAGCGTCTCGATGTCGGCGAGCGAGTCGATGGCCACGCCGACCCGGCCCACCTCGCCGGCCGCCCGCGGGTCGTCGGAGTCCAGCCCGAGCTGGGTGGGCAGGTCGAGCGCGACGGAGAACCCGGTCACCCCGGCGTCGAGCAGGGCACGGAACCGCTCGTTGGACTGCTTCGGGGTGCCGAACCCGGCGTACTGGCCCATCACCCACGGCTTCGGCTCCGCTGAGATGCCCCTGGTGTACGGGAACTCCCCTGGCTTCATGCGCGTTCCAGGTCGGTGCGGAGGACGTTCTTGGCGATCTTGCCGGTGGGGTTCAGCGGGAAGCCGTCCACCCGCCGGACCTCCTTGGGCCGCTTGAAGGAGGCCAGCCGGCTGCGGCAGTGCGCGACGACATCGTCCGGCGCGACGGTTCCGGTGTAGAGCGCCACGATCCGCTGCCCCCAGTCCGGGTCGGTGAGCCCGAGCACGGCGACCTCGCGTACCCCGGGTACCTCGGCGATCACGTCCTCCACCTCCCGCGGGTAGACGTTGTACCCACCCGTGATGATCATGTCGCCCTTGCGGTCGACCAGCCACAGCCGGCCGTTGCCGTCCAGTCTGCCCAGGTCGCCGGTGTGCAGCCAGCCGCTTTTGTCGACCGCTTTGCCTGCTCCCAATGGACCCCAGTAGCCGGGCATCACGTGGTCGCCGCGGGTGACCACCTCGCCGATCTCGCCGGTGGGCAGTTCGTGGCCGGCATCGTCCACGATGGACAGTTCGACGCCGAGTGCGGGCCGGCCGGCGCTGGTGAGTAGCTCCGGGTCCGTGCCCAGTCCGGCCGCATGGTCATTCGCATCGAGTACGGTCACCGGCGGGATCGCCTCGACGAGCCCGTAGTACTGCACGAGGTTCGGGGTGAGCCGGTGGTACGCCTGCCGGATCTGCTCGGGCGGCATCGGCGCGCCGGCGTACCCGAGCATCGTGAGGCCGGGCAGCGGCTCGTCGAGCGCGAGCAGCCGGGCGACCATCGTGGGTACCAGCGCGGTGTGGGTGGCGCCGCGATGCGCGACCGCGTCCACCACGGCGGCCGGGTCGAACGCCGGCAGGATCAGCTGGCGGGCGCCGTACGCGAGGAAGGGCAGTACGAAAAGGCCGCTGGTATGGGTGATCGGGCCGGCGTGCAGGAACGTGTCGGCCGGCCCGGGTGGCGTGCCGATGACGTCCGCGACCATGTTGACCAGGCTCGCGAAGCGGACCCGGTGGGTACGCCGTACTCCCTTGGGGCGGCCGGTCGTGCCCGAGGTGTAGTTCAGCGAGACCAGGTCATCGGGGCGGGCCCGGCTGTGTCGTGCTTGGCTGTCTAGCAGTTCGTCGAGTGGCGTGCCGGGCGCGTCGCCGATCGCGACGACGTGTTGCATGCCCTCGCGCAAGGCGGTGCTCGGTTCGGCGTACCGGGCGTCGTAGATCAGCGCGGTGGCACCGCAGTCGTCCGCGATCCGCGCCCAGTCGTCCGGGTGCAGCCGGTGGTTGAGCGCCACCCGGGTCAGCCCGGCGGTGCAACAGGCGAGATCGGTCTCCACGTACGTGTTCTGGTTCGGCTGCAGGTCGAGTACCCGGTCGCCGGGGCGCAACCCGAGGCCGAGCAGCCCGCCGGCCAGCCGCCCGACCCGATCGCCGAGTTCGGCGTACGTCTGTGTCCCTTGTGGACCGTCCAGGGCGACGCGGTCGGCGAACCGCCGGGCGGCGCGTTGGACGAGAAGGCCGACGAGCATTCAGCCCTCCTGGGTCAGAGCTGCGTCGAGGACGACTGCGCCGGAGGCCGAGACGAGCACCGGGTTGAGGTCCAGTGTGGTGCCGGGCGGCAGGTTCGCGGCCAGCGCGGCCACGCGCCGGACAAGGGCCACGAACGCGTCCACATCGGCGCCCGCGCGGCCGCGCAGCGGGGCGAGCAGCCGGGCCACCCGGGTCTGCCCGAGCGCGTCCCGCACGTCGTGCTCGGTGACCGGCAGCAGGCGTACCGCCACGTCGTCGAGTGCTTCGGTGTGTACGCCGCCGGCGCCGATCGTCAGCGCCGGGCCGAGCGGGCTCGGCGCGACCCCGACCAGCAACTCGACACCGCCGGAGAGCTGCTCCTCGACCAGCACGCCGGTGGCACCGGGCAACCCGGCGAGCCTGTGGTAGTGGGCGGTCGCGGTGTCCGCGGTCACCCCGAGCAGTACGCCGCCGGCTTCGGTCTTGTGCGCCAAGCCGGGTACGACCACCTTGAGCACGGCCGGTTCGCCGTACTCCCGGACGGCCTGCTCGGCCTCGGCCGCGGAGTGGACGGCGCGGCCCCGCGGTACCCGTACCCCGGCGGCGGCGAGCCACCGCTTGACCGCATCTTCGTCCGCATCTTCCGCGCGACTTTCAGGAGGTCGCGGTGTCGGGCCGGGCGGGATGCCGCGACTTTCTGCACGTCGCGCGGGGAGGGAGGGCGCCCGCGACGCCGCGCCGATGAGCGCCGCCGCGGCGCGTACCGCCCGGGCCGGAGTCGGGTAGCTCGGGATGCCCGCGGCCCGCAGCGCCCCGGCGGCGGTCGGCGCCAGATGATCGGCGCCGGTACGCGCGACGAGCACCGGCTTCTCCACAGTGGACAGCGCGGCGACGATGGCGTCCACGTCCGAGCCGACGAGCACGCAGAAGCACACGACGAGCACGTCCACCCCGTCGTCGTCGGCGACCGCGGCCAGCGCGCGGGCCATCAGGGTACGGTCCCGCATCACGGTCGCCGTCACGTCCACCGGGTTGTCCGCGGACCCGTACGGCGGCAGGATCTCCTTCAACGCATCTACTGTGGACGGTGCCAGCTCGGCGAGCGTCAGTCCATTCAGGACGATCGCGTCCGTGGCGAGGATCCCGGAGCCGCCCGAGGTCGTCACCACCGCGACCCGCGGGCCGGCGGGGGTCCGGCCGGAGCACAGCGCGAACGCGTCGCCGACATCGAGCAGTTCGTCCACATCGGACACCCGGGTGATGCCGAGTTGGCGCAGCGCGCCGTCGACCACCCGGTCCGGCGTGGCCAGCGCGCCGGTGTGCGAGGCGGCGGCTCGGGCGCCCGCCGCCGATCGCCCGGCGACCAGCAACGTCGTTGGTTTCCCGGTTGCGGCCAAGGCGCGCAGCGCTGGCCCGTCGTGCAGCGACTCGAGGTACCCCATCAGCGCCACGCACTCCGGGGCCAGCTCGGCCAGCGCCTCCAGGGCGGTCACGTCCGCCTCGTTGCCGGTACTGACCGCGGCTCGCAGGCCCATCCCGCGCTCCAGCGCCAGGCTGACCGTACCGAAGCCGAGCGCCCCGCTCGCCGACGCGAACCCGATCCCGCCCGGCGTCAGCCCCGGACCGCTGTCCGGCCCGACACTCTGCGGTGTCAGGGCGGCGAAGAGCGGGCTGAAGCTCGCCACCAGCCCGGTCGCAAAGCCGGCGGAGCCGATGCAGTTCGGGCCGACCAGCCGCATGCCCGCGACTGCGGCGCTGCGGACGAGATCGTCCTGTGCGGCCCGGCCCTCCGCCCCGGTCTCGGCGAACCCCGCGGTACCCACGATCGCCACCCGTACGCCGGCCCGGCCGCAGTCGTCCACGGCTTCGGCCACCGCCGCGGCAGGCACCAGGATCAGTGCCAGCTCCACGCCACCCGCCGCGCGGACGGACGGGTACGCGGGCAGCCCGGCGATTTCCGTCGCGGTCGGGTGGACCGGCACGATCCGCCCGGTGTACCCGTACCGCTGGAGGAACTCCACGGCCAGCCGGCCCGGCGTACCCCGGCGGGTGGAGGCGCCCACGACGGCCACGCTGCGCGCCGCCCACAGCGCGCGCAGATCACCCATCGGCCGAGCGTGTCACGCTTCCGTCACGGTCGTCAAGACAACGCGATATCCGCGGCGGGTCAGTGGCCGCGGAAGGCTTCTTCGAGCCACCACGAGCCGTGCGCGGCGCGGATCTTCGCGTCCAGCAGCAGCGGTACCTCCCGCGGGCCGGCCAGCCAGGCGCCGACCGGGCTCAGATCCGCTACCGACCGTACGGTGGCCGCCTGGCACCCGAAGCCGCGGGCGATCGAGGCGAGATCGGTGTCCGGGAACGTGACCGTATCCAGCGGGTGGCCGTCCGGCCCGAAGTGATGCACCTCCGCGCCGTACGCGGCGTCGTTGTAGACCACGATGAGCATCGGCAGCCCGAGCCGGACCGCGGTGGCCAGCTCGGCCGCGGACAGCAGGAAACCGCCGTCGCCGAGCGCCGCCACGGTCAGCCGGTCGGGCCGGGCCACCGCGGCCCCGATCGCGCTGGCCAGGCCGAGACCGATCGCCTGGTACGCCTGCGTGAAACAGAAACCGGCGGCGTCCGGCACCCGCAGGAACATCGACGGGTACCCCATGAAGTTTCCCGAGTCCACCGCGACCGTACGGTCCACCGGCAGCAGGTCGTCCAGGGCGATTGTCAGCGTCCGCGGATCGACACCGTCCACAGTAGATTCGTCCACATAGGACACATCGCGCCACCGGCCGGAAGACGCGATCCGCTCGGCCATGGCCGGCGTCCGCCACCTCGTCGAAGGCGGGACCAGCTTCGACAATGCCGAGGCGACCAGCCACAGGTTGCCCAGGACCGGGATGTCCACCCGGTGGTAGGCACCGAGCACGGCGGATACGTCGTCCACCTGTGCCACCACCGCGCCGGGCGCGATCAGCCGGGCGTGCCGGGTGGTCCACATGTTCAGCGTGCAGCCCCACGCGACGACCAGGTCCGCCTCGCCCACAAGCTCGGCGGTCAGGGGCGAGGCGAAACCGCCGCACACATCAAGGTAGAAGGGGTCGCCGGCAAAGAGTCCCCTGGCGGCCGCGGACGTGGCCAGCAGGGCGCCGCAGCGCTCGGCCAGCTCGGCCAGGCTCGCCGGGTGCGGCACCCGGTGCCGGGGATCCACACCGCCGCGGCCGACCAGGAACAGGGGGCGCTGGGCGGTCCGCACCGCGGCCGCCAGCTTGGCCAGGTCGGCGTCGGCCTGCTGGACCGGGTCCGTGCCGGCCAGCGCCGGCCCCGGCTCGCTACCGGCCTCCTGAGCCTGCACGTCCAGCGGGAGCGCGAGTATCACCGCCCCGGTCTCGCGAGCCAGCCGGTACGCGTACTCCGCGTCGCCGGTCGCGCTCTGGCTCCGTACCCGATGGAAGGCGGCACCCACCGCGGACGCCGCGCCGGCCAGGTCGATGTGGAAGTTGGACCGCGGGTTCGACGCCTCGGGCGCCAGAACCACCATCGGGGTACGGCTCTTCGCGGCCTCGGTGATCCCGGTCAGCGCGTTGGTCACCCCGGGACCCTGGTGTACAGAAAGGACAGTCGGCCGGCCGGAGACCCGGGCGCAGGCGTCGGCCATGGTGGCGGCGCCACTCTCGCTGGCGGCGGGCACGTAGCGCGCGCCCGCCGCGATGAGTGCGTTGGTCACATGGAAGTTCCCGGACCCGACAAGGCCGAAGACGTGCTCGACGCCGAGCCGGGCAAGCGACCGGCCGACCGCCTCCGCGACGTTCATCCGTTCATCGCTCGACGAGTGCCAGCACCCGGGCCGGGCTGCCGGAACCGTGCACAATGGGCAGTGGCGCGGCGATCACCACGGCGCCGACCGGCGGCAGGGACGCCAGGTTCTGCAACTGGGTCAGGCCGTACTTGTCGTGTCCTAAGAGGAACGAGTGGCACGGGAACGGCGGGTCGAACGAGTGTGCCGCACCCGCGTCGGTGCCCACCGTCTCCACCCCGAGGCCGTGGATCGACGCCTCTTCGGCGAGCCACCGTGCACAGTCGACAGAGATGCCAGGCGACTGTCCATTGTTGATGAACGCGGCGGCGTCGGCCGAACGCGCATCCCACCCGGTGCGGTAGAGCAGCCAACCACCGGCCGGCAGCGGACCGTGCTTGTCTTCCCAGGCCCGGACGTGGTCGATCTGCAGGAGGAAATCCGGGTCCGCGGTCGATTCCGGGGTCATGTCGAGTACGGCGGCCCGCGCGACCAACCGGCGTGGCGGTACCTGGGATACGTCGGTCGCATCCGGGCCACCGGTGACCCAGTGGATCGGCGCGTCGAAGTGGGTGCCGGTGTGCTCGCCGGTGGTGAAGTTGTTCCAGTACCACGCCGGGCCGCGCTCGTCGTACCGGCTGATCTCGGAGAGCGCGAAAGGCCACGTCTGGCCGAACTGGTCGGGGAGGGTGAGGATCGGCGTCTGCGCGGACAGCGGGGCGGTCAGGTCGATAACCTCGACGCGGCCGGTGTCGACCGCGTCGGCGAGGTCGGTCAGGAGTCCCATGCGTGCACGCTACGCCCGAGCCCGACCCAAGTCACAGGCCGAGATGGCCGCGCAGGGTATCGATTCCGAGGCCGGCCGCCGGGGAGTCGAGGACCACCCGGCCCTTCTCCATCACCGCGACCCGGCCGGCCACCGACAGCGCGAGCCGCAGATCCTGCTCGACCAGCAGGATCGCCATCCCGGCACCGGCCAGCTCGCGGATGGTGGTGCCGACGCCGGCGACCACGCCGGGAGCCAACCCGTCGGACGGCTCGTCGAGCAGCAGCAGCCGTGGGTTGGTGAGCAGCGCCCGGGCGATCGCCAGCATCTGCTGCTCGCCACCGGAGAGCTGGTCGCCGCGGTGGCGTAGCCGCTCGCCCAGTCGGGGCAGCAGGTCCAGCACCCGCTGCCGGGTCCACGCCCCGCCGCGCCGCCGGCCAGCCACGGTCAGGTGTTCGGCCACGGTCAGCGGGGCGAACACCCGCCTGCCCTGCGGTACCAACCCCACCCCGGCGCGGGGG
>DASRRF010000491.1:0-2215 GCA_035695905.1 Micromonosporaceae bacterium
GGCGCGCCGGTCAGCGGGTCGAAGCCGCCGCGGGTCTTCGGGAACGCGATCACCTCGCGGATCGAGTCGGCGCCGGTGAGCAGCATGCAGATCCGGTCCCAGCCGAACGCGATCCCGCCGTGCGGCGGCGGGCCGTAGCGCAACGCCTCCAGCAGGAAGCCGAACTTCTCGGTGGCCTCCGCCGGGGTGATGCCGAGCAGGTCGAAGACCCGGCGCTGGACGTCGGCGCGGTGGATCCGGATCGAGCCGCCACCGATCTCGTTGCCGTTGCAGACGATGTCGTACGCGTACGCCAGCGCCCGCTCGGGTGCCTCCTCGAACCGGTCCAGCCACTGCGCGTTCGGCGAGGTGAACGGGTGATGTACCGGCGACCAGCCAGTGCTTGTGGCGGCACGGTCGTCGGCGGCCGGCTCGAACATCGGCGCGTTGACAACCCAGCAGAACGCCCAGGCGTCCGGGTCGGCCAGCCCACCACGCCGGGCGATCTCCACCCGCGCGGCGCCGAGCAGCTCCTGAGCCTGTCTACTTTGTTCAGCCGCGGCGAAGAAGATGGCGTCACCGGGCTTGGCCCCGACCGCGTCGGCCAGCCCTTTCAGGTGCGTCTCGGACAGGTTCTTCGCGACCGGCCCGCGAGCCTGCCCGGTCTCCGCGTCCAGCACCACGTAGGCCAGGCCGCGGGCGCCGCGTGCCTTGGCCCAGTCCTGCCACCCGTCCAGCTCCTTGCGGGTCTGCGCGGCACCGCCGGGCATCACCACGGCTCCCACGTACCCGGCCTGGAAGACCCGGAAGTCGGTACCGGCGAAGTAGCCGGTCAGCTCGGTCAGCTCGACCCCGTACCGCAGGTCGGGCTTGTCCGAGCCGTACCGGGCCAGCGCGTCGTGCCAGGTGAGCCGCGGGATCGCGGGGATGGCGTGGCCGGCCAGCTGCTGCCAGAGCGCCCCGACGATCTGCTCGGCCAGCGAGATCACATCGTCCTGGGTGACGAACGACATCTCGATGTCCAGCTGGGTGAACTCCGGCTGCCGGTCGGCCCGGGAGTCCTCGTCGCGGTAGCAGCGGGCGATCTGGTAGTACCGCTCCATCCCGGCCACCATCAGCAGCTGCTTGAACAGCTGCGGCGACTGCGGCAGCGCGTACCAGGTGCCGGGTTGCAACCGGACCGGCACCAGGAAGTCGCGCGCGCCCTCCGGGGTGGACCGGGTCAGCGTGGGCGTCTCGATCTCCACGAACCGCTGCTCGTGCAGCACATCCCGGGCGATCCGGTTCGCCTCCGAGCGCAGCCGCAGGGCCGCCGCGGGCGCGCTGCGCCGCAGATCGAGGTACCGGTATTTGAGCCGGATGTCGTCACCGGCATCCACCTGGTCGTCGATCGGCAGTGGCAACGCGGCCGCCTCGGAGAGCACCTCGAGCTCCTCGACGACCACCTCGACGTCGCCGGTGGGCAGCTCCGGGTTCTCGTTGCCGGCCGGCCGCCGCCGGACCTCGCCGGTGACCCGGACGCAGAACTCGTTGCGCAGCTGGTGCGCCGCCTCCTCGGTCCGGAACACGGCCTGCGCAACGCCGCTGGCGTCGCGCAGGTCGACGAACGTGACCCCGCCGTGGTCGCGCCGCCGGGCCACCCAACCGGCCAACGTCACGGTCGCGCCGGCGTCCGTCGCGCGCAAGCTTCCGGCGTCATGGGTACGGATCACAGCGGGCTTCTCCTCGGCTGTCGGGATACCGGCATTCTGTCACGGGGCTAAACCGAATTAGCTCGGCCTGGCGTAGACCGGGTATGCGCGCGGTAATGGGTGGCGTGAGGGCGGACGACCCCGTGGACGACTTCGCCGGTTGGGTCGAACCGCACCTGCCGGCGATGGCGCACCTGGCCGCGCGGCTGGCGCCGTACGGGGACCGGGACGACGTAGTGCAGGAGGCGCTGGTCCGCGCGTGGCGCCGCCGCTCGACGTTCGACCCGCAACGGGGGACGGCGCTGGCCTGGTTGCTCGCGATCGTGGCCGACCGGGCACGCCGGGCCAGGGTACGCCGGCGGTTCGATCTGATTCCGGTACCCGCGGTGTACGGATCCGGGCGTGACGTTGAGGCGGACCTGGATCTCGAGCGGGCGCTGCACGCCCTGCCGCCGCGCGAGCAGGCTGCGATAGCGCTGTTCTACTTCGTCGGCCTGGACGTACCCACGACCGCCCAGGTCATGGCGTGTGCCGAGGGCACCGTC
>DASRRF010000492.1:0-6660 GCA_035695905.1 Micromonosporaceae bacterium
AGCGATGACGTTTGGGTACGACGCATCCGGGCGGCGTACCTCCGCGACCGATCCACTCAACAACCACACCGGGTTGGAGTATGCGGCCTGGGACGAGCTGCGGCGGACGACGACACCTCGCGGAGGCGTCGCGACACTCACGTTCAACCACGATCGGAAGCCGCTGTCGGCGACCGGTCCGACCGGCCGTGTTACGTCGTACGAGTACGACGCCTCCGGTCGGCTCACCGCCGCGGTCGATGCGCTGGGCGGGCGTACAAGTACCGAATACGACGTGCTCGGCCGACCGGTCAAGGTCACCGACCCGCGAGGCTCGGTACTCCGGCAGAGCTACACAGCCGAGGGCTGGGTTGCGAACACCACCGACGTCGCCGGTGCGGTGACCTCGCACAGCCTCGATCCGGCCGGACGGGTCTACCGCACGACCGACGCGCTTGGTCAGGTGACGCAACAGGTCTACGACCGGGCGGGGCGGCCGACGCAGACGTGGACGCCCGATGGGGCGCATGCCACCTACGGCTATGACCAGATGGGCCACCAGAACACGATTACCACGCCGCGGGGACTCGTCTGGAAGACCGACTATGACCTCGGTGGGCGGCCGGTCAAGACGACCGATCCACTGAGCAACACCGTCCTGTCGAGCTATGACGCCGTTGGACGGATGCTCAGCCGGACGGACCAGCTTGGCGCGGTCCGGACGTACACGTACAACGATGCGCTACGTACCGCGGCTATTGCCGACTCCCTCGGCACGCTCTCGGTGGTTCGTCAGGATGCCGGCGGTCAGGTTGTGTCCGAGGTAGACGGTGCAGGCGCGGAAACGACCTATGCCTACGACGCCGACGGCAACGCGGTCGCGGTGAGCAACCCGGCCGGGACCCGGCACCATGAGTACGACCTCGCCGGACGTCTCACAGCCGACATTGATCCGCTCGGTCGGCGCACCACGGCCATCTACGACGACGTGGACCGGATGACCGCACGGTTCAACCCGGATGCCACCACCGAAGCGTTTGCCTACGATGCGGCCGGTAGTTTGACGCGGCATACGGATCGCATCGGCGAACATTGGGACTACGCCTACGACGCGGCGAACCGGCTCACGTCGGCAACCGATCCGCTTGGCGGATCCACTGTGTACACCTACGATGCACTGGGCCGGCAGGCGTCGGTGACCGATCCGTCGGGCGTGGTGTCCCATGTGGCCTATGATGCGGTCGGCCGCCCCGCGGTGCGATGGGACGCGACCGGAGCGTCCTGGGTGACCACCTATGACCTCGACGGCAACGTCATCAAGACACTGGATCCGGCCGGTGTGCAGGGGACGCTGGTATACAGCAATAGGAACGAGGTGATCACGAAGCGGTGGGGAACGAACCCGTACAACGACTTCACCTATACATACGACAAGGTCGGGCGACTGCTGACGGCGAAGGAGCCGTCCACCACCACATACGAGTACGACGTTCGCGGGCGGTTGACGGCCGAGCTCAATGGCGCCGGCAGCCGGACCACGCTCGGGTACGACGCAGCAGACCGGATGACAACGAGAACCTCACCCGGCGGCCACGCCACGACGTGGACCTATGACGCGGCGGGCCGGATTCTGACCGCCGCGGATCCGCTCGGTAACACGAGCCGCTACGATTGGGACCCCGCCAGCCAACTGACGAGGATAACCCTCCCGCGTGGCGGCGAATACGAGTACACATACGACAGCGCCGGGCGTACAACAACCGAGGCCGACCCGTTGGGGGCGGTGACTCAGTTCGGGTACGACGGCGAGGGACGGCTCACGTCGACGACATACCCGTCGGGCCGGATGGTCGGCACAACGTACGACTCCGCCGGTCGCCGGACGGCACTTGTAGCAGGCAGTGACAGCCGCGCCTTCGGTTACGACGACGCTGGACGGTTGACATCGGCGTCCACAACCGGTGCGAATGTGGGCTTCGATTATGACAACCGTGGCCTGATGGTTCGTAGCACTGACCGGTTCGGCGACACGACCTACGGGTACGACGCCGCGCAGCGGTTGGTGACCCGGGCACCGCCCATAGGGACAGCTACGACGTACGGTTACGGTCCGGACGGCACGCTCCTGAGCGGCCGGGGTCTGCTCTCCAGTGTGCGTGGCCCGATCAATGTGAACTTCGAGTCCAGCGAGGGCACCGGACAGGTGACCCGACGGGTCGGTTCCGCGCCCAGCACGAATGGCATCGAATACCGTTCGTACGATGCCGCGGGTCGGCTCAGCAGCATCGATGGGCCGATACACGACGCCAACATCACCTATCAGCCCGACGGCCAGATCGCCAGCGTCGCGGACCGCGCGTCACCACCGAAGACAACCAGCTACGGGTACGACGACGCGGGCCGGTTGGCATCTGCGACGGTGGCCCAGGGCACCACGACGCTGTCGTCGGCCGCGTACACGTGGGACGCGGACGGCAACCGCACGAGCGTCGCGCTGAACGGGCAGCCGCCGGTGACAGCCAGCTTCGACATGGCCGACCGGCTTACGTCCACATCGGACGGTGCTGGGCACAGCTACGACGCCGACGGGCTGGAGACGGCGGCTGGGCCGACGTCGTACACCTACGATGGTTTTGGCGAGCTGGCCTCGGCGACGAATGCCGGTACGACCGTTGCCTACGGCCATGACGCGCTCGGCCGTTTGTTCGGCCGGACCGCGTCGGGTGTGACCCAGACGTTCGGCTACGACGGCGGCTCGGGGAACCTGGCATACTCGCAAACCGGTACAGGCCCGGTGACCTCGATGGTACGCAGACCCGGCGGGCACCTGCTCGGGGAGGCGACCACCGGCGCGGTCACCCAGGCCGCGTGGACCAATGTTCATGGCGACGTCGTCGGGTTGCAGGATGACAGCAGCGGTTCCACGACCCGATGGCAGGCCGCTTATGACCCGTTCGGCGGCGTCGCGTCAACGTCGGGATCCGCGCCGGTCTCCTTGGGCTTCCAGGCTGAATACACCGACCCGCAGACCGGCCTGGTGGACATGGGATCGCGGCAGTACGACCCGACAGCCGGGCGGTTCACCGCCCGGGACTCCGTTGTTGGGGCGCTTTCCGCGCCGGTGAGCCTCAACCGCTACCTCTACGCCAACGGCGACCCGATCGACTTCTTCGACCGGGACGGCCACTGGCCGAAGTGGCTCGACGGCGCCGTGGACTGGGCGCAGGACACGTGGCGCGACTTCACGCAGGCGGTGTCACAGAAGTGGGACGAGACCACCAGTGCGGTCGCCGAGGATTGGCATGACTTCACCGAGGCCGTGTCCTCGAAGTGGACGAAGACCAAGAACGACGCGAAGGACGTCTGGAAGCACCGCGGGCAGCTGGCATCCGAGGTAACCAGGCAGGCAACGGCGTTCTGGGAGGAGCACAAGGACCAGATCGAAGCCTTCGTGGTGAGCGCGGTCGTCGGCGTCGCCGTATTCGGGGTATGCGAGGCGGTGGCCGGCGTCGTCACGTTTGGCGCCGCGACGCCCGTCTGTATGGCCGTTGCGGGAGCAGCCGGTGGGGCCGTCTACGGCGACACGATGTGCCCGCCCGGCACTGCCAAGTGGAAGTGCGTCGGTGCGGGAGCGGTTGCGGGCGGGGTTGCCGGTTTGACGTTCGGCGCGGTGACCGTGGCGGGTGGCAGCGCGTTGGTCGCCGGCATGGTAGCCGGGTTCACCGGAGACCTCACCGACCAACTCCTCACGACGGGGAAAGTGGACCCGCGGCGGCTCGCTACGGCCACGGTGACCGGTGGTGCCCTCGGATGGCTTGGGGGGAAGGTCAAGATCGGCCAGGGCAAGCGATCGGTGCCCACGCGAACTCGTGTCGGTGAGGGGCGGAGCAACCCGACGTCCGCGCCTAGCACGCCTGACCCGAACATTGACACTGTCGGCGGTCCTACAACGCCTCGGCTGATCACGGAGACGTTGGCGGGCAAGGGAAATGTCACCAGCCAGTACAGCGTCAGCGCGAGTGAAGGCCTATCGTCGGCAGAGATCTGGCTGGGGAATGGCTACACCGAGATTGGTCGCCCAGGTAGCGGTGTCTTCCGAAGTTCCGACGGTCTGCGCCAGTTCCGCATGGATCGCGGATCGATTGCGGGTGCCCATGCACCTGGCTTCCCGCACATCCACTTTGAGTTCTACGATAGCCCGACCGCGCGTTTCCCACAGGTGAACAATCACGTTCCCTTCTTCGATGATTAGTTGAGGCGACATTGGGTGGTGCTTTCTTGATCAGAGTTGGCTGCGTGGGCCGCATCGCGTCCGGCGCGGAGCAGGGCCGGTTCGTGAGGGTGGAGGATGACAGGGACCAGTCGGGGGGCTTCCTGATCCTTACCGCGGCGGACCCGGCATTGACAGTCGACGCGGCAGACGGATGGGTGGAGGACGAGCCAAGTCTGGAGCAATACTTCCGAGAGGCCAACTGGATCATCGAGTGGGCGATTGAATAGCGCCGCCGAGGGCGATCGGCACGCCTGTGACGATCGGGCGGCGATGCGGTGCCCCGCCGTCGCGGGCAGAGCAGAAGGACGCTGACGGGTATGCGTCAGACGGCCCGCGAACCCAGTGGCCAGCTAGCCCGAGCGGCCGCTGCCCTCGCCGAGCACCGGCGCAATCGACCAGTCGCCATCCGGCGGCGGTGCGCAGATGACGTACCGCCGCGGGGCCATCGCCGTCTCCCGCCCCGGTAGCAACGCCATACAGGCGCGGTGTGCGTCCGCCGGGGTCAGGTCGGCGGCCGCGACGAAACCGACCAGCTGCCCATCGACATCGTCGGCAGAGCTGAGGTGCGCAGGCAGAGCGTCGCGCAGCAAGCGGCGTACCTCGTCGAGATCGACCCAGCACCCGTCCACAAGCCTCCACTGTGGACCGCGCGCGACCGGCTCCAGCCCGGTCAGCGAGCCCAGCTCGGCCAGCAGCACATCGCGTGCGGAAGCCTCAACGAGCAGCCGTCGCAGGCCGCGGACCACCAGCTCGAGCCGCGCCTGCGGGAGCCGGCGGGCATCCGCCCACACCACGATCTCCGCCTGGCTGTCCAACCGGTTCACGTAGCACACCAGCCGCGCCGGCAGATCGGCTGCCGGCAGCCAGGCAAACTCGCTGTCCGGCAACGGAGCAGACCCAACACCAGGGGCGTACCCGCTCAGGTCGTTGAAGACGAGGTCGCGGGCGAAGCTGATACCGCGCTCCCGGCCGATGTCGCCGATGGTCTGCCACAGTGCGAGAGCGTCGAACCGGCTGTGCCGGTACGCGTTCATCGACGCGGTGAAGACCCGCCGGACCAACGTGTCGAACGAGCCGGCGGGCAGGTCGACGTAGACCAGCCCGTCCTGCGCGAGCGGGCCGACGTAGTCGCGCAGCTCGGGTTCGTGCCGGTTCCCGGCGATCGTGGTGACCACGCATCGTCGCTGGCCAACATGATGGCCGACGACCGCGCAGAGTGCGGCGAGCACGGTGGCCGGGCGGCTGGCGTGTGCCCGGCTGGCGACTACCGACGTGGCCCATGCCAACTCGGTCGAACGCAAGCGCGCGCTACGGTATGCGGCCCGCCCCGGGGTGACGTCCTCGGGCACCGCGAGCATGCATTGCGGCGCCCGCAGCAGCCGGTCGCGCCAGTAGTCCACGGCGCGATTGGCTCGCCGCTGACCGTCCTCAGTGGACTCCCGGACCGCCTGGTCCAGCGGCTGCCATCTGGCTGGGGCAAGGGCATGCCCGGCCAGCAGCCGGGTCAGCTCCCGGCGGAGCACCTCCAGGCCGGCCGCGTCGACCGCCACGTGCGAGAGCACGAGCACGACCCGGACCGGCGTACCCCGATCGGCCATCACCGCCACCCGCACCGGCAGCTCGGTACCGGGTTCCACCCGGGCGGCGGTGAGCCGGGCGAGTACGGCCGTGTGGTCTACAATGGACACTTCGCAGACCTGGGCGACCAGCTCGCCGCTGCCGGCGACCAACTGTTCGCCGTCGGCCCCGTCAGGGTACGTGGTACGCAACGACTCGTGGCGCAGGATGAGTTCGCGTACCGCGGCTACCACGGCCGGCAGGGCCAGACCGGGCGGCACGTCGACGTCCAGCGCGAGGGTGAAGTTGTGCCCGTCGGTCTCCTGGTGCCGCATGGATCGCAGCACGTTGCGCTGTCCGAGGGTCAGCGCACCGCGGCGGGACCGCGCCCCGCGGAACGCGATCCGGATCTCGCCGGCCACCTACCCGGACTCCGCGACGGGCTCCTCGGTGGACTCCGGGACGCCCAGCGCTGCCAGGTGCTTGGTCAGGCTGTCCAGGCTGTCCAGAAAGGACAGATCGTCGTCGAGGTCGAGGCGGACACCGAACCTGCTCTCCGCGGCGTCGATCAGCCGCAGGTACGCCAGGGAGCCGATGCCGAGCGCGGCGAGCGACTGTTCACTGATGAGCAGCTCCTCGGCGGAGACGTCGCCGTCGCTCGCCTCGGCCAGCAGGTTCGCGAGTTGGGTACGCAGGGCAGTCATCGCGTACTCCTTTCGATCGCGCTCGCCACGCCGGTGACGGTCGGCGTGGTGAAGAAGACCTCCATCGGCACCTCGACACCGATGTCCCGGCGGATCCGGGCAATCATCTGGGTGATGTGCAGCGAGTGCCCACCGAGGTCGAACAGG
>DASRRF010000493.1:0-10322 GCA_035695905.1 Micromonosporaceae bacterium
GAACCCGTAAACACAGGGCAGCGGGGTTGATCGGCGCGCGGTAGCCTCCGTCAACGTGTCGAGGCCTCGCATCTGGCCGGCCGTACTCGGGTGGGTTCTCGTTCTCGGGGCCGCCGTCGCACGGTGCTGGTCGGTCATCCTGCGGCCGTACCCCAAGCGGTTTGATGATCTTCAGATGTACGTCGGGTCCGTTCGCGATCTGGCCGCGGATGGCAGCCTCTACGACTATGCGTTCCCGCCCACCGGAGCGCCCTTCACCTACCCGCCGTTCGCGGGTCTGCTGCTGTCTCCGTTGGCGCCGCTGAACCTCGACGTCGTGATGGTGAGCTGGATGGTCGCGACGGTGGTTGGCGTCGTCACGCTCGCGGTCCTGCTCGCCAAGGTGCCCGGTCTGCCCGACGTACTGCCGCCGGCGTTGCGCGCTCCGGCGGTGGCGCTGCTGCTCTTCCTGTCCAGCCCGATCGGCAGCAACCTCCGGTTCGGCCAGATCAGCTTCTTCGTCGTGCTGGCCGTGCTCGTCGACTGCCTGCGGATCGTCCCGCCGCGCTACGCGGGTGTGGCGACCGGCATCGCGGCGGCGGTGAAGCTGACGCCGCTGATCTTCATCCCGTACTTCTGGATCTCCGGACAACGGCGCGCGGCGGTCGCCGCGACCGGCACGTTCGCGGTGTGTACCGGACTGGCCTGGGCGATCCTGCCCGGCGACTCCGCGCGGTTCTGGGGCACCGAGCTGTTCGACGTGGACGGGATGGGCTTCATCGCGATCGGTGGCAACCAGTCGCTCAACGGCGCCATGCTGCGCCTGCACCACCCGGACGCGGCCCGGACCGCCGTGCTGGCGACGGTGGGCGTGGCGATCGTCGTGCTCGCGCTCATCCGCGCTGCCCGGGCCTGGCGCAACAACCAGCCGCTGGCCGCCGCGGTCATGGTCGGCGCCGCCGGTCTGGTCTTCTCGCCGGTGTCGTGGACGCATCACCAGCTGTGGCTGGTGTTCGCCGCGCTGGTGCCGGTCAGCCGGCGCAGGTCGTGGAACCTCGGGTGGGCGGCGCTCGTCTCGGCAATCATGATCCTGCCGGTGACGTCCGTCGGGGCGTCGCTGCCGGGCGGTGTGGTCTTCGGTAACGCACACCTGCTGCTCGCGGTCGCGGTCGCGACCGTCGTGCCGTTCTTTGGCTCGCGTTTGCGTTCTTGCACGGTTTGAGCGGGTCGGCTGACGGCGGAAACCCCTAGTACCCCTCAGAACAAGGGTTTTGTATCGAACCGAGGTACCCGCAGGTGCGTTGAGCACAGTTAGACATTGTGTCTGTGGGAGGAGGCAGTAAGTGACAATTGGCCGTACGCGACTGTTCGCAGTGGCGATTGCTGTCGGCGCCGTGGTGGCGGTCATCGCTGGCGGAAGTGCGGCAGTGGCTGGTGACGACTCGTTCGGTGCGAATTTCGCCGTGCACGAGCGGCTCAACAGCTTCCAAGAGACTCCGGCTGCACTATCAACGGGCGGCAGTGGTCAGTTCCGGCTGCTGATCGACGACGAGCGGCAGCAAATCACGTACCAGCTCAGCTATGCAGGCCTGGAAGGCACCGTGCAGCAGTCGCACATCCACCTCGGTGGGCGGGCCCAAAGCGGCGGCGTGATTGTCTTCCTGTGCTCCAACCTCGGCAACGGACCGGCCGGCACGCAGGCCTGCCCGGCCGCACCGGGAACCATCTCGGGGACCATCACCGCGGCCGACATCATCGGCCCTGCCGGGCAAGGCATCGCCGCGGGTGAGTTTGCTGAGGTCCTCAGGGCGATCCGGGCCGGCGCCACGTACGTCAACGTGCACAGCACCCTGTTCCCCGGAGGGGAGATCCGGGCCCAGATCGGGCGCGGCCACTGACCCACCGCAGCCGAGGCGTTGGAGGTAGGTCCTCCAACGCCTTTGCTGTGTCTCAGCCCTGCGACACCTCAGCTCTGCGACGCAGCGGCGCGCGGATGCAGGTCGGCGAGGGTGAGTTGGGTGACCGGCGGCTTGTCGAGGACGACCCGGCCGGTCACCTCCAGATCGGCGCCGACATGCAGCAGCTCGCCCGGGTCGAGCAGCCGCCAGCCGGTGTCCTCGTCCATCCGCTCGCTGGCCACCACCACAGCCGGTGCCGTACCCAGGTCGCCGGAGCGTACCCGCATCGTGCCCTGTGCGCTGGCGTGCTCCAGATGCCTGTCGCCCCGCGGGCCACCCGCCCCGCGGCGCAGTACGAACAGCCGGTGGGTGTCCGGGTACCGCAGCGCCCACAGCTCGGTCGGCGTGGTGAGGATCAGGTTCAGCGCGTACACCGGCAGGTTCTGCGCTATCCAGCCGACCGCGCCGACGATGCCGCGGCCGAGATCGCCGGTGCGCCGCGCGTACGCGGTGATCAGCGCGAAGACCCGTTCCGAGTCGGTATCGCCGTGGACCAGATCCATCGCGTCCCCGAGTTCGGCCTCCAGTGCCGCCAGATCCTCGACGACCCCGTTGTGCGCGAAGAGCCGGCCGTCCTGTTCGAACGGGTGGGTGTTCTCCGGGCGCAGGTCACCCGTTGACGCGAACCGGATGTGCGCCACGAACGTGGTTGCTGCCAGCTCACGCGCCTCCCGGACGAACTCGCGGTCCTCGTACGCCGCGATCGGTCGCTTGTGGACGAACGGCTGACCGTGCTCATCGAACACGCCGAGCCCCACCCCGTCCGGCTCGCGCCGGCTCTGTTTCGCCAGGCTGTCCTCGGCATCGAGCAACCAGAACGTGGCCCGTACCCGGCGTGGCCCCGCCGTCATTCCAAACAGCCGGCACATATCCGGATTCTCCACCGGATCGGCCGGTGATGCGGTGTAATCGGCTGTGGCGTTGAAGCATCCGGACGCACCGGCCGGCCCGACGCGGGATCTCACCCCGCCGATCTTCACCCTGGAGGCCGGCCGGATCCCGCGGCACGAGCTGGCCATCGAGGCGTTACCGCCGGATGTCGCGTACCAGATGGTGCACGACGAGCTGATGCTGGACGGCAACGCGCGGCTCAACCTGGCCACGTTCGTGACCACCTGGATGGAGCCGCAGGCGAGCGCGCTGATGGCCGAGTGCCTGGACAAGAACATGATCGACAAGGATGAGTACCCGCAGACGGCCGAGCTGGAGATGCGCTGTGTGAACATTCTCAGCAGGTTGTGGCACGCGCCCGATCCGGCCCAGGCGACCGGGTGCTCCACCACCGGCTCCAGCGAGGCGGCCATGCTCGGCGGGCTCGCGCTGAAACGCCGCTGGCAGAAGCGCCGCACCGCGGCCGGGCAGCCGGCGGATCGCCCGAACATCGTGATGGGCATCAACGTACAGGTCTGCTGGGAGAAGTTCGCCAACTACTGGGACGTCGAGATGCGCCTGGTGCCCATGGCGGGCAACCGGTTCCACCTGTCGGCCGAGGAAGCCGTCAAGTTGTGTGACGAAAACACCATCGGCGTGGTGGCGATTCTCGGCTCCACATTCGACGGTTCGTACGAACCGATCCAGCAGATCTGCGCGGCCCTGGACGATCTGCGGGTGCGCACCGGCATCGACGTACCGGTGCATGTGGACGCGGCGTCCGGTGGCTTCGTCGCGCCGTTCCTCGATCGCGACCTGGAATGGGACTTCCGGCTGCCGCGGGTGGCCTCCATCAACGCCTCCGGGCACAAGTACGGCCTGGTGTATCCGGGCGTCGGTTGGATTGTCTGGCGGGACGCGGAGGCGCTGCCCGAAGATCTGATCTTCTGGGTCAACTACCTCGGCGACAACATGCCCACGTTCGCGCTGAACTTCTCCCGCCCCGGCGCACAGGTGGTCGCCCAGTACTACAACTTCCTCCGGCTCGGCTTCGACGGGTACCGGCGGGTCCAGGCGTACGCCCGCGAGGTGGCCACCCAGCTCTCCGCGCGGATCGCCGAGCTGGGCCCGTTCCGGCTGCTCACCACCGGCGACGAGCTGCCGGTCTTCGCGTTCACGCTGGCCGATGACATCACGAACTTCTCGGTCTTCGACGTATCCGTCGCGCTGCGTGGGCGCGGCTGGCAGGTGCCGGCGTACACGTTCCCGAAGAACCGTACGGACCTGGCCGCGCTGCGGGTCGTCGTCCGGCGTGGCTTCACGCATGACCTGGCCGACCTGCTCGTCAGCGACCTACAGCGGCACCTGGTGCACCTGCACAAGCAGGCGGAGCCGACCCTGGGTGCCGCGGCGACCGGGTTCCACCACTGAACTTGAGCCTAGTTCGGGAAACCGCCGGCCCGCCGGCCAACCGGCCAATAGTCTCTGATGGTATGCAGAGCAACGGACTTCGCGACACCGTCCACGGCCTGATGGATCGGGCCAAGACCGACCTGACTCAGCTCGTGTCATACAAGTCGGTGGCCGACCCGCGACAGTTCCCGCCGGAGGAGTGCGCCAAGGCGGCACAGTGGGTGCTCGACGCGTTCGGCGAGGTCGGCTTCACCGACCTGCGCCTTGAGGACACAGTGGACGGTAGCAAGGCCGTGTACGGCCAACGCCCCGGTAAAGCCGGCGCGCCGACGGTGCTGCTGTACGCGCACTACGACGTCCAGCCGCCGTTGAACGACGAGGCGTGGCGTACCCCGCCGTTCGAACTCACCGAACACAATGGACGGTGGTACGGGCGCGGCACCGCGGACTGCAAAGGCAACATCCTGATGCACCTGACGGCTCTGCGTGCGCTCGGTGACGAGCTACCGGTGAACCTGAAGCTGATTGTGGAGGGTTCCGAGGAGCAGGGTACCGGCGGCCTGGAGGACTTCGTCCCCAAGAATGCCGACCTGCTGCGCGCGGACGCCATCCTGGTCTGCGACACCGGTGGCGCGGCGGTCGGCGTACCGGCGGTGACGGTCAGCCTGCGCGGGATCGCCAACGTCATCGTGACCGTGGAGGCGCTCTCGTCGGAGATGCACTCCGGGATGTTCGGTGGCGCGGCGCCCGATGCCCTCGCCGCGCTCATCCACATGCTCGCCACGCTGCGCGACGCGAAGGGCAACACCACCATCGCCGGACTCGACAACACGATGACCTGGGACGGCGTGAAGTACGACCCGGCACAGTTCCGTACCGACGCGAACGTTCTCGACGGGGTCGACCTGCTCGGCGACGGCACTGTGTCGGACATGCTGTGGGCCCGGCCGGCCGCGACCGTACTGGGCATCGACTGTCCGCCGGTGGTCGGCTCGGCGGCCGCTATCCAGCCCCGTGCGAAGGCCCGGATCAACCTGCGGGTACCGCCGGGCATGGATCCGGTCAAGGCGCAGGATGCGCTGATCGCCCAGCTGCAGGCCAGCGCGCCGTGGGGCGTCAAGGTCACCACCGAACGGGAGTCCTCCGGTTCGCCGTTCAAGGCACGGACCGGCGGGCCGGCCTACGCGGCGCTGGATGCCGCGATGAAGGAGTCGTACGGCAAGAACTACACGACGCTGGGCCAGGGCGGCTCGATCCCGCTGTGCAACGTGTTCGCAGACACGTACCCGCAGGCCGAGATCATCCTGATGGGCGTCGAGGAGCCGCTGACCCTCATGCACGCTCCGAACGAGAGCGTCGACCCGAGTGAGATCGAGCACATGGCGCTCGCCGAGGCGCTGTTCCTGCGGGAGTACGGCGTCCGCTGACGAAACTCCAGGCAGCGGCCGTCGTCGATGTCTGCTACCGTGTTCCGCGTGCCGGATACCGCGATCCAGTTTGCGCGGGTGCTGCTCACCAAGCATCACCAAATCGACGAACCGGCGACATTCAGCATGTTGGATCGCGAGTGGGACCTACTACCGGGTGTCTTCGCGCCCATCTTCACCGGCGCGTCGAGCCTGTTCGCGCAGTGGGTGCCGTACCCGATAGGTGGGTCCTTTCTCGAAGTGGGCAGCGGCACCGGGCTGATCGCGGTGACCGCCGCGCTGGCCGGCTGCGCGTCGGTCACCGCGATCGACATCTCCGCCGAGGCGGTACGCAACACCGCGCGAAACGCGCACCGGCACGGTGTCGCCGATCGGGTACGGACGCTGGTCAGCGACGTGTTCGACGCGTTGCCCGGCGAGCGCTTCGACATGATCTTCTGGAACTCGAACTTCATCGAGGTGCCCGCGGACTTCGCCTGCACTACGCCGCTGGAGCGTTCGGTGTTCGACCCGGACTACGCCACTCACCGGCGGTACCTCGCGCAGGCCGGCGATCATCTTCGTCCTGGTGGCCGGCTGCTGCTGGGCTTCTCGAGCATGGGCAGCCTGGACCGGTTGGCCGGGCTGGCCAGCGAGCTCGGCCTGCGGGTGGGCGTGCTGACCAGGCAGGTGAAGTTCGTACCGGACCGGGTCGAGTACCTGGTGCTGGAGCTGGTCGCCGCCGAGTGAGGCTCGTCGTCATATCGGCCCATGTCGTTGCGCCGGCCGGGTCAGCCCGGACCGGATCGTGCGGGTGATCTCGGCGGTACCCAGCCCGGCGGCGCGGCCCTCGCGGGCGAGTACGGCGACCACGTCCGGCTCGGCGAGCAGCCCGGCCGCGGCGAGCCGACCGAGGCTGCGCGCGGCGCGGTAGAGCGTGTTGTTCCGCTCGCCCACCGGGGCGGTACGGACCCGCATCGCCTCGTTGTCCAGCGCGGCCATCGCGTACCGGGACGGGTCGCGGACCGGTCGGACGGGATCTACCCGCGGGGGTGCCAGGCGCGCCGCGAGCACGTCGAGGAGCACCCGTGGGCACCCCGGCAGGCCCGCGTCGAGTGGGCGGATCCAGCGGTACCGGGTACCGCTGGTATGCATCGACGGCGGCGCCACGATGTACCCGCCGCAACCGCGCCAGTCCACACCGGCCAGCAGCCGGACCTGGCTGGGCAGGCCGGTGGCGGCGACATACAGGTGCGTACCGCCGGATCCGGTGCGTACTCGTGGAAAAAGGTGTAAGGCCGGACCGAGCAGGCGCTGGACCAGGTGCCAACCCTCGGCGGTGTCGATGTCGCAGACATCGACCATGGTCCCGGTGCGGAGCCCGACGTTGGCCGCTGGCCAGGCGGCCCACCACCGGCGGATCAGGGCCGGATCCGTGCTCGCCTCCCGCAGTCCGGCCGTGATCAGCCCCGGGCGCCAGCGGGGATGTTTGCCGGCCCGGTCGCAGCGCCGCGCGTGACACGAGCAGCGTCCGCTTGCGGCGGTGTGCAACGGGAGCACCGGGATGCCGGCGCCGGCATAGGCCAGCGCGGCGGGCAGCGGAGGCAACCAATCTATCGAACTAGTGTACGAAGCTTGGTTACAGATTGCTAAGGAATCGCTCCCACTTGAACGTTTGGAGGGTTGTCATAGTGCCATCCGTGGGGGGCGGGCACGAACCAGTGTGCCCAGCTCGGGGAGGGGATTCATGGCTACCGATGACGCCTGGCCGTTTGTCGGGCGCGAACCGGAACAGGGCGCCATCCTGACGGCCGCGGGCGGGCTTCGCAGGGGAGGCGTCGTGCTGATCGGCGCCGATGGGGTGGGCAAGACGAGCCTGGCCCGGCAGGCGCAGGCCGGACTGGCCGGGACCGGTTGGCGTACCTATTGGGTGGCGGCGACGCGTACCGGCGCCACCATCCCGTTGGGCGCGCTGTCCCACCTGGTGCCGGCCGGCGACCGCGCCGAGGACGACCAGCTCACGGTGATGCGGCGGGTGGTGGATCTCTTCGGCGCGGGCAGCAGGGGCGCGGCGGTCGTGGTCGATGACGCGCACGCGCTCGACGCGGCATCCGCGGCGCTCGTCTACCATCTCGCCGCCCGCTCGCCCGCGTTCGTCATCGTCACGGTTCGCGCGGGCATGCCGGCTCCGGACGCGGTCACCGCACTGTGGAAGGACGACGTCGCCGCCCGCATCGAGGTGCCGCCGCTGCCGTCGACCGCGGTCGCCGACCTCATCGACCGGGTGCTGCCGGGTGGTGTGGACGGGGTCAGCCGGGCCGAGCTGGCCCGGTTGGCCGCCGGGAACCCGTTGTTGCTGCGCGAGCTCGTCCGCGCCGGGCGGGAGACCGGTTCGCTCGCGTTGCGCGCCGGCATCTGGCGGTGGACCGGGGTACGCCGGGTGACCAGCCGGCTGGCCGATGTGATCGCCGGTCGGCAAGCGGACCTCGACGGCTCCGTCACGGCCGCGCTGGAACTCGTCGCGTGCGGCGAGCCGTTGCCGGCCGCGATGCTCGAACAACTCGTCGGGCCGGACGTGGTGGCCGCGGCCGAGCGTACCGGGTTGATCGTCGCGGAGCGGGAGGGTGCCCGTACCGTGATCAGGTTTGCCCATCCCGGGTACGGCGAGGTGCTGCGCGCCGGGCCGCCGGCGTTCGGCCGGCAGCCCGGGTACGGCCGGCAGGCGGTGTACGGGCGGCTGGCCACCGCGATGCTCAGCTCGCCGATGCGCCGCGCCGGGGATGACCTGCGCGCGGCGCACTGGGCGATGCTGGCCCGGATGGCCGTACCGCCCAACGTGCTGCTGGCCGGCGCCGGCCGGGCGCTGGACCGGTGCGAAATCGGCCTCGCCGAGCGGCTGGCGCGGGCCGCGCACAAGGCCGGCGGTGGCTGGGCGGCGAGCCTGCTGCTCGCCGAGGCGCTGGACCGGCGGGGCAGGTACGAGGAGGCCGCCGCGGTGCTACCCGCGCCGCCGGGTGCCTACCCCGACGAGCTCACCCGGTGGGTGCGTACCCGGTCCAGCATCCTGTACTGGGGAGCCGGCCGGCCGGACGCCGCGGACCGGTTGCTGCGTACTACTCCGGGCGACCGGCTGCCGGCCGACGCCCTGCGATGCTGGTTGCTGCTGTTCGAAGGCCACTGCGCCGACGCGCTGAAGGCTGCCGCCGACACCCTGCGTACCCCGGGCGTACCCCCGGCTGCGCGGGTGTCCGCCGCGGCCGCCGCAACCGCCGCCGCCGGGCTGCGCGGCGATGTCGACCGGGCCCGGGCCACGTACCAGCTCGGCACCGCGATCGCCGGCGAGCACCCGAACAGCCTGCCGTGGGCGCCGGTCCAGCTCGGCTACGCGTACGGCCTCGGGTTGCTCCTCAGTGGACAGTTGGCCGAGGCCGAGCGGTTGGCCGAGGACGGGTACCGCATGGCGGTCGCCGGCGGACGGCCGGTACCCGCCGGTGGTTGGGTCGCGCTGCGCGGGATGGTGGCCAAGGCGAGTGGGCGGTTCGGCCCGGCGACCGCGCTGCTGCGCGAGGCGGTGGCACTGCTCGACGGCGCCAACACCCGCCAGCTGATCCGGCTGTGCCTGGCCGAGCTCGCCGGTGCCTGCGCGATGGCCGGCGAGGGCGAAGCGGCGGCACTCTGGCTGCGCGGTGCCGCGGACGGCGAGGGTACGGACGGTCCGCGGGCCCGGCTGTTCGACGCGTGGGTGGAGCGGAACCGGGCGTGGGTACTGGCCACCTCGGACCAGCCGCGGCGCGCACTGCGGGCGGCCCGGCGAGCCGCCGCGCTAGCGGTAGCCACCCAGCAACCGGCGTTGGAGGCCTGGGCGCTGTACGACATCGCCCGGCTCGGCGATCCGCGCTCGGTCGCCGGCCGGCTGGCCCAGCTGGCCGGTACGGCCACCGGCCCGCTCCCGCCGGTCCTCGCCGCGGCGGCGGGCGCGCTGGCCGCTGCCGACCCGAGCCGGCTGGAACAGGCTTCGGCGTCGCTGGCCGGCCTGGGCTTGCTGGTCCCCGCGGCGGAGCTGGCCAGCCGGGCCGGACAGCTGCACCGCCGGGCCGGCCGGGCCGGCCCGGCGAAGGGCTGTGCCGCGACGGTCGCCACGCTGCTGCGCGAGTGCCATCCGGCGCGCACCCCGATGCTGGACTCCGCCGACCCGTTCGCCGAGCTGACCCTGCGCGAGCGGCAGGTGGTACACCACGCCGCGGCCGGCCGGTCCAGCCGCGACATCGCCCAGCTGCTGCAGCTGTCCGTCCGTACCATCGACAACTATCTGGGTCGGGCGTACGCGAAACTCGGTGTCTCCGGCCGGCACGAGCTGCCTTTCCTGCTGCCACCGGTGAGTACGCAGGGCGCGATCGTGGCCCGCTGAGTACCCGCCGTGCTCTGCCCGCCCGGGGTGCGCGCCCATACCGTGCAACCGTGGATGGCCACCAGGAAAAGATCAAGGAGATCGTCTGTGCAGTGCTCGAAATCGACGCTGAGGCGATCACCGGGGTAAGCCTGTTCAAGGAGGACCACGGAGCCGACTCGCTGCGGGCGATCGAGATCCTGGCGATGCTGGAGAAGACCTTCGGGGTGGACATCGACCAGGCCGAGCTGAGCCGGATGGTGAACCTCGACGGCGTCTACCAGGTCGTCGCCGAAGCGGCCAGCCGGG
>DASRRF010000494.1:0-3650 GCA_035695905.1 Micromonosporaceae bacterium
GAACAGGCCTGAGGTGAGCCACAGCGTGGTGATCCCGCCGTCGCGCAGTACGCCGGCCAGCTGCGGCAGGGCCAGCGGCCCGGGCGGCGCGACCACCAGCCGCGCGCCGGTGAGCAGGCTGCCCCACAGCTCCAATGTGGACGCGTCGAACGCGACCGGGGCGAGCTGCAGCAGCGTCTCCGATGGGCCGAGGGATACGAAGTTGGGGTCGTGTACCAGCCGGAGCACCGCGCGGTGCGGCACCGCCACGCCCTTCGGTACGCCGGTGGAGCCCGATGTGTAGCTCAGGTAGGCCAGGCCCAGCGGGTGTGCCGGGCACGGCGGCGCCGTGTCCGGTAAGGCGGCGAGCGTTGCACCGAGGGTGTCCAGCACCAGGACGGTGCTGTCCGAGGCCGGCAGATCCGCCGCGGCGGCGGTGTTCGTCAGCACCACCCGCGCCCCGCTGTCCGCGAGTACCAGCGCCGATCGTGCCGGCGGGTTCCCCGGGTCCAGCGGCACGTACGCCCCGCCGGCCTTGAGCACCGCGAGCAACGCGACCACCAGGTCTGCGCCGCGCGGCAGGTTGACCGCCACCTCGCTGTCCGCCCCGACGCCGCGCTCGCGCAGCAGGTGCGCCAGCCGGTTGGCCCGGGCGTCCAGCTCCGCATAGCTGAGCGCGTCCTCCCCCGCCACCACCGCGGTGGCCTGCGGAGTACGGGCCACCTGCGCGGCGAACGCCGCCGGGATCGTCGACTCGCGCGGGTACGGCGCGGCGGTGGCATTCCACGCCCGTACCAGCAGATCCCGCTCATCGGTATCGGCGATGTCCAGCTCGGCCAGCCGGGTGGCCGGATCGCCGGCCAGCGCGAGCAGGACCTGGCGGACCTGGCGGGCGATCCGGTCGGCGGCCAGCGCGGAGAACCGGCGCCGGTCGTAGATCAGGATCACCCGCGGCCGCGGCTCGTCGAAGACGTAGAGCGTCAACGGGAAGCTGGGCTGCCGGTAGATGGTCACCGCCCGGTTGGCGAACGCCGGGTCGTTGCGGGTCAGCGCGGTCTGCAGCAGCTGGCGCTCGAAGACCACCAGGGTGTCCGGCTGCCCGTCGGGCAGGCCACCCCACCGGGAGATCTCGCCGAGCGGCGCGAGCTGGTGCTCGCGAATCCGGGCGACCCGCCGCGCGACGTCGGTGAGCAGCTCGCCGACCGTGCCGTCCGGGTCGACCTTCACCCGCATCGGCACCGAGTTGATCAGCAACCCGATCATCGACTCGGCGCCCTCGACCGTGCCGCGCCGGCAGGACCTGGTCACCGCGAACACCACGTCATCGGTGGCCCGGTACCGGCTGAGCAGCACGCCCCAGGCCGCGTTGACGAACGTGGCGAGGCTGACCCCGGCCGCCGCCGCGGCGTCGCGCATCCGGGCGCCGCTGGCCTCGTCCAGGATCAGCTCGGTGGTGGCCGGTTCGGCGGTGGGGTCGATCCGGCCCGGATCGGCGATCCCGGGCAGCGGCAACGGCGGCAGGTGGCCGTGCAGGAAGGTCTGCCAGAACTGCTGCGCCGCGGTCAGGTCCAGCTTCTGCCACCAGGCCACGAAGTCGCGGTACGGACGCACCGGCGCGAACGCCAGCGGCGTGCCGGATCGGGTAGCCGCGTAGTCGGCGAACAGCTCGGCGAACAGCGCGTAGACCGAGCGCCCGTCCATAACCGCGTGCTGAAACGTGACGACAATCGTGTGCCGTACGGCGGACTCGCTCAGCACGGCAATCCGGAACAGTGGCGGTACGGAAACGTCAAACGGGCGTTCCCGGTCGTTCCTGAGAAATGCGGTTACGTGCTCTTCGCCGGGTGCCGGAATCTCCCGCCAATCAATGTCACATGGGATTTCCCGGTACACCTCCTGCAACGGCTCCTCGCCGGCGTCGAAACAGTACGCGGTACGCAGCACCGGATGCCGGGCCACCGCCGCCCGCCAGGCGGCCTCGAAGGCCGGCCGATCCAGCGGCTCGTGCCATTCGATGGTTATCTGGATGATGTCCACACCGGCGGCGGGGCCCCGCAAGTTGTTGTACACCAGCCCGCTCTGCGCCGGCAGCAGCCCGTACCGATCCTCGATCCCAGCAACCCGCATTGGCGACTGCTCCCCAAATATCCCGGCAAGCGCGCCGATCAACTCTGCCCGCTCAAAGTTGTAGAGCCCGCAATGGCGATCCCCGCATCCGCCAGATTGCGGGGAAACCGTGACGTCGCTTCGCCCTAATGGTCTGTCAATTCGTCGGGTGAGAGCTATTTCACCTGATCTGCTGTCTCACCCTGCTCGGCCATCCACCGGCGCAGGCTCAGCGGTCGCATGTCGGTCCACACCCGCTCGACATGTTCGAGGCACTCGGCCTTGCTGCCGCTCACGCCGACTGCGCGCCACCCCGCGGGCAGTTCCCGTCCCTCGAACCAGATCGAATACTGTTCCTCGTCGTTGACGACAACGACGTATCTGCGGGTGTCTTCCTCCTCGTCGAACACCGCGCCCCTCCCGGTCGATGCGTGACCGCACCGTCGCACAAGGGCATATCGATGTCAAGTTGGTAAATGATCAACGTGGTCGATACGCGGGTGACCGCGCGGGTGGCCCGTTCGGCGTGCTACGCCAGCCACCCGTGCAGCCGTGCCGCCGCCTGGGCGATGGCCGTACGGCCCGCATCCAGCGAGCCGGCCATCGCGAAGAACCCGTGCACCATGCCCGGATAGCGGGTCAGCTCCACCGGTACGCCGGAGTCGGCCAACCGGTGCGCGTACTGCTCGCCCTGGTCCCGCAGCGGGTCGAACTCGGCGGTGATGACCAGCGCGGGCGGCAGCCCGCTGAGGTCCTCGGCGCGCAGCGGCGAGGCCAGCGGGTTGCCGCCGTCGGCGGGGCTGGCCAGGTAATGGTTCCAGTACCAGTCCACCGAGGTCGCGTTGAACAGCCACGGATCGGTGTTCTCCCGCAGCGACGCGGTCTGCGACAGGTAGTCGGTGTTCGGATAGACCAGTAGCTGACCGGCGAGCGCCGGGCCACCGCGGTCGCGCAGCAGCAGGGTGACCGCGGCCGCGAGGTTGCCACCGGCGCTGTCCCCGCCGACCGCCAGCCGGTCCGGGTCGATGCCCAGCTCCGCCGCGTTCGCGGCGACCCACCGTACCCCCGCGTGGCAGTCGTGCACCGCGGCCGGGAACCTCGCCTCGGGGGCCAGCCGGTACCCGACCGTGACCACGACACAGCCGGCGGCGTTGCACAGGCTGCGGCAGATCGCGTCGGACGTGTCGATGCTGCCGAGCGTCCAACCGCCGCCGAAGTAGTAGACGAGGGCGCCGAGTGGTCGCCGGGAGTCGGGCCGGTAGATCCGCGCCGGCAGCACCCCGGCCGGCCCCGGGAACTGCCGGTCGACCACGTCGTAGACCGGCTCGGGGGCGCCGCCGGCGGCCCGGATCGAGGCGATGTCCGCCGCCCGCGCCTGCTCGACCGTGAGCGTGTAGAGCTGCGGTGCGTTGTCGCGCATCCGACCGTCGCGCATCGCCTGCGCCTGCGGGTCCAGCGGCACGTTCACTCCCGGTACGTCAGATGGTGGCCCAGCCGGCGCACCGCCGCGGCGGCGGAGATGGCGTGGCTGCGCCCGTTGCCGTGTACGCCGTCGCCGCTGAGCA
>DASRRF010000495.1:0-6327 GCA_035695905.1 Micromonosporaceae bacterium
CTGGCCCGCGACCTGGGCGCAAGGCGGGTACGGGTGAACCTGGTGGCGGCCGGACCGCTGCGGACGATGGCCGCCAAGTCGATCCCCGGCTTCGACCAGTTCGAGGAGGCGTGGACCACGCGGGCGCCGCTGGGCTGGGATCTCAACGACTACGAGCCGGCCGGCCGGGCGGTGTGCGCGCTGCTGTCGGACTGGTTCCCGGCGACCACCGGCGAGATCGTCCACGTGGACGGCGGATTCCACGCGGTCGGCGTGTGAACGCATGCGGTACGACGCGTTCCTGCTCGTCTCGTTCGGCGGCCCGGAGCGTCCGGAGGATGTGCACCCGTTCCTGGCAAACGTCACCCGCGGCCGGGGCGTGCCACCGGCCCGGTTGGCCGAGGTGGCCCAGCACTACCTGAGCTTCGGTGGCGTCTCGCCGATCAACGAGCAGTGCCGGCAGCTGCTCGCCGCGCTGGGTACCGAGTTCGCCGGCGCCGGGGTCGACCTGCCGCTGTACTGGGGCAACCGGAACTGGCACCCGATGCTGCACGAGACGCTGCTGCGGATGCGCAACGACGGCGTACGCCGCGCCATCGCGTTCGTGACCAGCGCGTACGGCTCGTACTCGTCCTGCCGGCAGTACCTGGACGACCTGGCCACGGCGCGGGCCGCGCTCGGCGACGCGGCGCCGGTGATCGACAAGATCCGGCACTTCCACGACGATCCCGGCTTCGTCGAGCCGCACGCGGACGCCGTACGGGCCGCACTGACCACAGTGGACGCTGACCGGCTGGTGTTCACCGCGCACTCGATCCCGGTGTCGATGGCCCGCTCGGCCGGACCGGACGGCGGCCGGTACGAGGCACAGCTGCGGGAGACCGCCCGGCTCGTGGCCGCCGCGGCCGCCCCCGGGCTGCCGTGGGACCTGGTCTGGCAGAGCCGCTCTGGACCGCCGCACGTACCGTGGCTGGAACCGGATGTCGACGATCACCTCGCCGAGCTGGCCGCGGCCGGCAGCACCGGCGTGGTGGTCAGCCCGATCGGGTTCATCTCCGACCACCTGGAGGTGGTCTGGGATCTGGATACCGAGGCCGCGGCGACCGCCAAGCGGCTCGGGCTGGGGTACGCCCGGGCGGCCACCCCGGGCACCGATCCGCGCTTCGTGGCAATGGTGCGCCGGTTGGTGCAGGAGCGGCTGAACGGAACAAGCCCGCAACATCGGCTCGGTACGATCAAGGTCTGGAACACCTGCCCCGGTCATTGCTGCCCGGCGCCACCGCAGGCCAGGCCGAGGGAGGCCCGCCATGACCCTGGACCGTAGGAGATGACCCGGCGCAAGCCGGTGGAGTGCTGGCTGACCGACATGGACGGGGTGCTCGTCCACGAGGGACAGCCGATCCCCGGCGCACCGGAGTTCATCGGCCGGCTGCGCGCCTCCGGCAGGCCGTTTCTGGTGCTCACCAACAACTCGATCTACACCGCCCGGGACCTGCACGCCCGGCTCGCCCGGATGGGCATCGACGTACCGGAGCGGGCGATCTGGACCTCCGCGCTGGCCACCGCCCAGTTCCTGGACGACCAGCGGCCCGGCGGTACGGCGTACGTGCTCGGCGAGGCCGGGCTGACCACCGCGCTGCACGAGATCGGGTACGTGCTGACCGACCTCGACCCGGACTACGTGGTGCTCGGTGAGACCCGGACCTACAGCTTCGAGGCGATCACCCGGGCGATCCGGCTGGTGTCCGGGGGCGCCCGGTTCATCTGTACGAACCCGGACGTCACCGGCCCGTCCAGCGAGGGCGCGCTGCCGGCCGCCGGCTCGGTCGCCGCGTTGATTTCCAAGGCCACCGGCGTCGAGCCGTACTTCATCGGCAAGCCGAACCCGATGATGATGCGCTCGGCGCTGAACACCATCGAGGCGCACTCGGAGACGACCGCGATGGTCGGCGACCGGATGGACACCGACATCCTGTGCGGCCTGGAGGCCGGGCTGGAGACCATCCTCGTGCTGACCGGCATCGCCAACCGCGAGGACGTGGAACGCTTCCCGTACCGCCCGTCCCGGGTCGTCGCGTCGATCGCGGACCTGCTCGACGAGGTCTGAGGCTACCCGGCCAGCGGGGCGTTGCAGGCGGCGATGAGCGCGCGCCGGCAGGCGGTGAGCAGCGGGCGCAGCGCGTCGTCCCGGGCCTGCGCCTCGAACGTGTTCACCGCACCGCCGGGCGCCACGTGGTCGGCCAGCACCAGCACCCGGTGCAGCACGCTGGCCCGGGCGAACAGCCGCCGCGCCCGCGGGTTGTAGACCGGCGGCAGTTCCCCGCCGAAGTCCTGCTGGCGCAGGCTGGCCAGGGCGCCGGTGAGCTCGGGCCGCCACTGCGCGACATCCAGCCGGGCCAGCCGGCTGGTCGCTTCGGCCAGCGCCGTGGCCAGGTCGCCCTCCGCCTCGGCCGGCGTGGGTTCGTCGGGGGTACGGCCGGCCGCGGCCGGCAGCGGGTGACAACGCCACAGCACGCTGCAGAACGTGTCACCCGAGCCGGACGTGTGGTGGTGCACCTCAGGCACCAGGCCCAGGTCGCCGGCGACCACGCCCTCGCCGGTGATCAGCGCGGCGCCGGTGAACGGGGTACCCGGCCCGGGCAGTCCACGCGGATCACCGGGTACCGGCAGCACCAGGCGGATCTCGTCCGGGTGCAGTTTGGAGAACGCTGTCATGACGTCGCGCAGCGGGGTGTCCGTCCAGGTGCCCGGCGCGTCGGCGACCAGATGCTCCTCGTCGCCGGCGATCTCGTCGGCCACCTCGTCGTACGGGATCAGCCCGGCTCGCCAGGCGCGTACCCACGCCACGAACCGGGCCGACCTGCGCACCGCCAGCGTCGCGGTGCCCAAGGGGGACATGCCCGCCAGGGTACGTGGTCGCGGCGGCGCTGTCCGCTACCGTCGGCGTTCATGGGGAGGTACGAATCCGATGTTCTCGCCGGTGGGCGCCGCCCCCGGCGGATCATCCCGGAGGTCGACGCCGCGCCGGACCTCGTTGTGGAGGACGCCGACTCGGGGTTCTGCGGCGCGATCGTCGGCTTCGAGGCGGGTGCCGTGGTCCTCGAGGACCGGTACGGCAAGCGCCGCAACTTCCCGTTGCTGCCGGCCGCTTTCCTGCTCGACGGCCAGGCCGTGACGCTGCGCAGGCCATCCGGTGAGGCGGCCGAGGTGCGCCGGTTGACCGCGTCGGGTTCGGTCGCCGTGGCACCCCGGCGGGCCCGGGTCGCGCAGGCCAGCCGGATCTGGGTGGAGGGCGTACACGACGCCGCGCTCGTCGAGCGGATCTGGGGTGACGACCTGCGGGTCGAGGGCGTGGTGGTGGAGCCGCTGGACGGCGTCGACGCACTGCCGGCCGCGGTGCGCGGGTTCGGGCCGGGTCCCGGGCGCCGGCTCGGGGTGCTCGTCGACCACCTGGTACCCGGGTCGAAGGAGAGCCGGATCGTGGCCGCGGTGACCTCGCCGTACGTGCTGGTCACCGGGCACCCGTACGTGGACATCTGGCAGGCGGTGAAGCCGGACCGGCTGGGCATCCGCGGCTGGCCGGAGGTGCCGCGCGGGCAGCCGTGGAAGGACGGCGTCTGCGCCGCGCTGGGCGTCGGCGACCCGGCCGAGATGTGGCGTCGGGTCCTCGGCGCGGTCCACTCCTACCGGGATGTGGAGACCCCGTTGGTCAACGCGATCGAACAGTTGATCGACTTCGTGACCGCCTGAGTCACTCGCCGCGCCACCGGCCGGGCGCAACGTGCCCGCCCGCTCCGGCCGGGCGCAACTTGCAGAAGGTTGGGGCTTCCCGTCGACGGGAAGCCCCAAGTTTCACGAAGTCGTGACGATCATGCGGCTGGGGGAGGGTGGGGTCACGGCGTGCGGGTGAAGATGAACGTGGCGATGTCCAGGGTGGCCGGGGTGCCGTCCGGATCGCGGCGGACCCGGAGCAGCTCGCCGTCGTTCATCCCGGAGCGCCCGCGCCAGGTGTCCGGGCCATCCTCGCTGAATCGCCACGGGGTCGCCCCGGGCACGCTCAGCGGCGTGATGACCAGCTCGCCGGCGGAGGCGTCGCACGCGGCCGCGTACTCCCGGCCCATCCACCACCAACGGCCGCACAGCGCCTGCACGGAGGCCGGCGCGGCCACGGCCTGCGCCCGCCACGGGGCCGGGTGCGCCGGCTCGCGGTCCAGCACCGCCGTGAGCAGGTCCAGGCCGAGCGTGGAGACCGATGAGCCCCGCAGGGTGTACGCGTTAGCGAAGCCGACCACGCCGGTGCGGGACGGCCGGTGCACGGCGAGCACCGCGAGGTAGCCCGGCATCGAGCCGGTGTGCCCGACGAACACCCGTTCGCCCCGGCGCCAGAGCTCCAGGCCGAGCCCGTGCCCGGAGCTCCACGAGTCCGGGTCGCCGATCACCACGGGCGCGTACATCTCGGCGACCGTGGCCGGGGCGAGCACCGCCGGCGCCGGATCAGCCAGGAACGCGGCCCACCTCACCAGATCGGCGACGGTCGACCAGAGCTGCCCGGCGGGCGCCATCGCGGCATGGTCGTGCCGCGGCTCCTCGTTCAGCGTGCCGTACCACGGGTGCACCACGTACCCGCGGGCGTAGGGCTCGACCGGCTGGTAGGTCGTCCGCGCCATGCCCAGCGGCTCCAGTAGGCGCTTGCCGACCAGGCTCGCCCAGTCCTCGCCGGTGATCCGGGTGAGTACCGCGCCGAGCAGCCCGTACGCGAGGTTCGAGTAGTGATACGCGCGGTGCGGCGGGTGCGCCAGCTTGTCCGGGGTGAGCCCGGCGAGCAGCGCGTCCACCGATGCGCCGGCGGATCGTTCCCACCACTCGCCCTCCGGTTCGCGCTGCAGCCCGCTGACGTGACCGAGCAGCTGGCGCAGGGTCACCCCGCCCACGGGGGTACCCGGCAGGTGCCGGTAGAGCAGGTCGTCGAGGGCGAGCCGGTCCTCGTCGCGCAGCCGCAGTACCAGCGCGGCGGTGAACGTCTTGGAAATCGAGCCGATCCGGTACTGGGTGTCGGCCAGATCGGCGGGTAGCTCGCCGGCCCCGGTCACGTGCACCAGCTCGCCGTCGCGTACCACGCCGGCCACCAGGGTCGGTACCCGACCCCGGGACTGGGTATCCCCGATGATCTCGTCAAGTCGGCGGATGGTCTCGGGTAGCAGCGACATAGGCATATCCTGCCAACGCGCGGCCCGGGATCGCCGACACGTGCTCGGACGTGACACGATCGGAGCGTGGATCCATGGGTGTGGTGGCTCGTCCTGGGCGTAGGGCTGGCCATCGCCGAGCTGTTCACCGGCACGTTCGTGCTGGTGATGATCTCGGTGGGCGCGTTCGCGGCGACCGCCGTTGCGCTGCTTGGCGCGCCGGTCGCCGTTCAGATGCTGGCCTTCGCGGCCGCGTCGGCGGCCGGGCTGCTGGGTGCGCGCCCGTCCATCCAGCGCCGGCTGCACCGCGGAGATCACGCCCCGGAGGTCGGCGGGCTGGCCGCCATCGAGGGCGCCGAGTGCGAGGTACTGGAGCTGGTCGACCTGCACCGGGGTCTGGTACGCATCGGCGGCGAGATGTGGACCGCCCGGTCCTACGACGCCACGCAGGTCTTCCAACCCGGTGAACGGGTGCGCGTGATAGAGGTCAAGGGCGCAACCGCGCTCGTCTGGAGGGATTGACGTGGGGCCCGGAGAGTTAGTCATTACGCTGATCGCCGCGGCGATCGCGTTGGTAGTTGTCTTCACGTTGGTGCGGTCCGTACGGATCGTCCCGCAGCAGCGGATGGACGTCGTGGAGTTCCTCGGCAAGTACCGCCGTACGCTCTCGCCGGGGCTGCGGTTCCTGGTGCCGGGCACCGAGCGGGTCCGTGCCAAGGTGGACATGCGCGAGCAGGTGGTCAGCTTCCCGCCGCAGCCGGTCATCACCTCCGACAACCTCGTGGTGTCCATCGACACAGTGCTGTATTTCAAGGTTATCGATCCGTACAAGGCCACCTACGCCATCGCGTACTTCCTGCAGGGCATCGAGCAGCTGACCGTGACCACGCTGCGCAACGTGGTCGGCTCGCTCGACCTGGAGAAGACGCTGACCAGCCGCGAGGAGATCAACCGCAAGCTGTCCCTGGAGCTGGACGGGACCACCGGCGACTGGGGCATCAAGGTGACCCGGGTGGAAATCAAGGCGATCGAGCCGCCACCCAGCATCCGCGACTCGATGGAGAAGCAGATGCGCGCCGAGCGGGACCGCCGGGCCGCGATCCTCACCGCGGAGGGGGTCAAGCAGTCGCAGATCCTCACCGCCGAGGGCGACCGGCAGGGC